>DYOP01000101.1 GCA_020720425.1 Bdellovibrio sp.
TTACTCTTAAAGGGCATGAAAAAAAAAATACTGCTTTTATTAGCTTCATTAATCTTGGTTGCCGGATTGGGTATCTATTTGATTTTCCAGCAGGTGACTGCCGATTTGCCGCCCATAGAATCTCTTAAAGATTATCATCCCTTATTGGTAACCCATGTGGTTGATCGAAATGGTAAAAAAATGGGTGAAATCTTTAAAGAAAGACGTACGCTGTTACCCATAAATCAAATTCCAAAAACAGTGATTCAAGCTTTTTTGGCGGCCGAAGATGATCAGTTTTACCAACACCAGGGTGTCAATTGGCTTGCTATTTTGCGGGCTATGGCGGCCAATTTAAGAGCTGGCCACACGGTTCAGGGGGCTTCGACCATTACCCAGCAACTTGTAAAGACCATGCTTTTAACTTCTGAAAAAACCTATACTCGAAAAATTAAAGAGCTTGTCTTGGCCCAACGCTTAGAAAGTAAATTAACTAAAGATGAAATCTTATACCTTTACTTAAACCAAATCTTTTTTGGTCAAAATTCTTACGGACTAGCCATGGCCTCAGAAACTTATTTTCGAAAACCGATAGATAAGCTCACGCTGTCAGAGGCTGCCATATTGGCGGGGTTACCCAAGGCGCCTTCGGCTTACTCGCCGGTTCGAAATCCAAAAAAGGCCAAAGACAGACAGCTTTATGTATTAAATCGCATGAAAGATTTAGGCTACATTCCCCAAGCGCTCGCCAAACAGGCGGCTGAGTTACCGGTTAAAGTTTACCTTCGAGAAAGCTTTGTTCCCCAAGCCCACGGTGTGGTCGAAACCGTTAAAATATTGTTATACAAAGAGCTGTCTGAAGAGCGCCTTAGCTCAGAGGGGTATCGCATTAAAACCAGCATTGATTTAGATGCTCAAATTATGGCCCAACAAAGTGTCGAAGACCGGCTCAGAGAGTTAGACAAAAGACAGGGTTACCGGGGCCCCCTTGAAAAAATTGATAAAGAACAGCAGCCCGCTTTTTTAAAAGCTTACCGCGAAAATTTATTAGATAATTATAGCCCTGCTAAAATTATTTTACCCATCGGCGAATTTGAGCCTAGAAAACCTTTTGACGATAGCTACAGTGCGGCTAACGGCTTACCCAAATATATTGAGGTTAATAAAATTTATAAAGCTTTGGTAACAGAAGTCAGTGATGGCTTTGGATTTTTAAAAGCAAAAGTGGCCGAACTTCCGGGTATTGTTAGTTTTGAATCAGCCAAATGGGCCAGACCCTATAACCCCTCCCAGCGGAGCTACCCCTTAGTGCGGCTTTCCTCTGCGTTTAAAGTGGGCGATGTCATTTGGGTCAAAGTTAAAGCCAGTAGCTATAAACCTACAAAATTGCAGCTTTCGCCTAAAGCTCAGCCGTTGGCTCCGCAGTGGTCACAGTATGCTGAGTTTGAAGTTGAGCAAGAGCCCAAGGTTGAAGGGGCCGCATTAAGCTTAGATAATTCAACCGAAGATGTGGTTGCCCTTGTGGGAGGTTTTGATTTTACAAGATCTCAATTTAACCGAGTTCTTCAGGCTAAAAGGCAAACGGGGTCAGCATTTAAAACTTTTGTATATGCGGCAGCCCTTGATCATGGTTACTCGCCCAGCTCAATTTTGCTAGACGCCCCTATTGTATTTGAAAATCAAGGGCAAAAGTTTAACGAGGAGTGGAAGCCCGCCAATCACTCAAAATCGTACGATGGAGATATTACATTTCGAAATGCCTTAATCCGCTCACTTAATGTGCCTGCCGTAAAAGTTCTCGAAGATATCGGGACTCAATTTGCTATAGACTACGTCCGAAGACTTAAAATATTTTCTCCCCTCAATTCTGATTTTACTTTAGTTTTAGGTTCAAGTAGCGTTACCTTATTCGAAATGACAAGGGCTTTTGGAATTTTTGCACGCCTTGGGAAAAATTTAAACCCTCGAATTGTATTGTCTGTTACCGACTCTTCAAACAAAGAAATTTTAAAAAACATAGGACTTGATCTTTGGTTTAAAGAAGATCTTTTACCCTTTGATACCGAGTTTGAAGAAAACAGAAAAGCCTACCTTGAAAAAAAAGCACTGGCCACTCCCACGCCTAATCTCCCCATAGAAGATCAAAATAACCCAGAAAAAACCGCAGATGATGATTCATTTAAATCAAAATACCCCCTCGAAGAGGCTATTTATTTTGACAACCCCAACCAGCTGATTAGCCCACAAACGGCCTATATTGTGACCTCAATATTAGAGGGCGTTATCACAGATCCTAATGGCACGGCAGCCCGAGCCGCCTCGGAGCTTAGCTTTTCGGTGGCTGGTAAAACCGGCTCTACTAATGATTATAATGATGGTTGGTTTATCGGTTACTCGCCCAAATACACAACAGGTGTATGGGTTGGCTTTGATCAAGATCAAACCCTGGGCCCCGGAGAAGTGGGGGGCCGAACCGCGTTACCCATTTGGATTGATATGATGAAATATCTTCATCCTGATCCTAAAGCGGTCGGTTACTTTCAGACCCCACCTGATATTGAATTTGCTAGTATCGAATATGAATCTGGCCAGAAGGCCCAGGCTGGTAGTTCTCGTGTCATTAAACAAGCTTTTAGGGCCAAAGATATATTAACTCTTGAGCAAAATCAGATTGACGAACAAGATATCGAATCAACTAAAGAAGATTTATTGTAATGAAATCCATCGAGCTTTACGGCGTTAAACAAAATAACTTAAAAAATATTGATATCAAAATACCCCTTCAAAAATTAACCGTTATTTGCGGCCCCTCAGGTTCGGGCAAATCGTCTTTAGCTTTTGAAACCCTTTTTGCCGAAGGGCAAAGGCGCTTTATCGAAAGCCTGAGTAACTATGCTCGTCAGTTTATTCAAAAATCACCAAGGCCCGATCTAGACTCGGCTCTTAATTTGCCGCCCGCAATCGCTCTTGAACAAAAAAATGGGATTCGCAATTCTCGCTCAACCGTTGGTTCGATGACCGAGATTTATGATTACTTAAGGCTTTTATTTGATAAAATTGCCGAGCCCTATTGCCCCACTCATAATGTGCTTTGCCACAAACACTCATCGAGCTTTGCAAGCAAACAACTTTTTGAAAGCCATCTCGGCAAGCGAGGCTACCTTGTTATCCCCGTGCACCCCCATACTTCTCGTACAAGGCTCGATCTTCATGCTTGGCTTTTACAACAAGGTTACCTAAGAGTCTTATTGCCTTCAAAAACAGAAACTAAACTTTTTGAACTTTCAGACCCCAAGCTCATTAAAAAGGGATTACCTAAATCTGAATTTTATTTGGTAATTGATCGCTTTGAAGTGACCATGGCCGAAGCCCCTCGAATTGGGGATTCCATGGAACAGGCCTATCTCTTGTATAAAAGCCTACACGATACTACTGATGGGACAGCTTATTTTATTTTTAACGATCAAATTCAGATTTATTCAGAAAAGCTCAGCTGCCCTATTTGCCAATTTGAACCCATCCAAAAAAGTGTGCCTCTTTTTAATTCAAATAGCCCCATGGGCGCCTGCCCCCGCTGTAAAGGCTTTGGTAACACTCTTGAATTAGATATCAATAAAATTATACCCGACCCCACACGCAGCATTCAAAAAGGGGCTATCGAACCTTTTTCAATGCCCAGCGCAGAAAGCGAAAACAAAGAGTTACTTAAGTTTTGCAAAAAACAAAAAATTTTGACTGATGTACCGTGGTCAGAGCTTTCTGAAGAACAAAAAACAGCCATATGGAAAGGTAATGAAGATTTTATCGGAGTCGAAGGCTTATTTCGATTTTTAGATACCATGAAATACAAAATGCACGTTCGGGTTTTTATTTCGAGATACCGAACGGCCGCACTCTGCCCTGACTGTCATGGTAACAGACTTCGCCCTGAAGCTTATAGTTATCAAGTTCACCAAAATAACTGGGTTTATTTTTCAAAACAGTCGGCGGCTGATTTAAAAAAATGGTTCGCTCACACGAGCTTTTCAGAGCACGAGCAATCGATTGTTTTTGAGCTTAAAACTCAAATTTTAAATCGGCTCAATTATCTGTGCGATGTGGGTTTAAGTTACCTGACCCTTGAGCGCGAAACCCGCACCCTGTCGGGCGGAGAATACCAGCGCATGATGCTTTCAAACCAGCTGGGCATGGAGCTTTCTCAGGCTCTTTATATTTTAGACGAGCCGACCATTGGTTTGCACCCAAAAGATAATTTAAAATTAATACAAATTATTAAACGCATCCGCGATATAGGTAACACTTTAGTTGTTGTTGAGCACGATGAGGATGTTATTAAAAGCAGCGACTATGTTATCGAAATAGGCCCTGGCTCGGGCCTTTACGGGGGCGAGGTTTTATTTTCAGGGACAAGCGAAGGTTTTTTAAAATCTCCTGAATCATTGACCTCTCAGTATATTCGGCTGGCGGGACAAAAAGACCTCATCCCTTTATTAAAAAGACCCATTGATATCGAAACCTATAAATTTAAAATTAACTTAAAAGGCTGCCAAGGTCATAATTTAAAAAATATTGATGCCTCTATCCCCCTTAACCGATTTGTTGTCATAAGCGGCGTCAGCGGCTCGGGGAAATCAACCCTTATTAGACAAATTTTATACCCGGCTTTAGCCAATTATTTTAAAAAAGATTTTGCGCGGCCTTTAGCTTTTTCAAAAATTGATGGAACTGATTATATTAAAGATGTGGTGTTACTCGATCAGGCATCTTTATCAAAAAATGCCAGAAGTCTCCCAATTACCTATCTAAAATTATTTGATCGCATACGCGATATTTTTGCCAGCCAACCCCAGGCTAAGCTTCGAAATTGTACACCAGGCTCGTTTTCGCTAAATGTCGATGGCGGGCGATGCCCCGCCTGTAAAGGAAGCGGGGTCGAAGAGGTTGATCTTGTGTTTATGGACAACGTTGTTTTAACTTGCGAGGAGTGCGGGGGAAAGCGCTATAAAGATGATATTTTAAATGTTACCTTTCAGGGCCGATCAATTGTTGATGTTTTAAATATGACCGTCGAAGAGGCGGGCCGTTTATTTTCGTTCGATGCCCAACTCCATAGGGGGCTTAATCTTTTAAAAGAGGTGGGACTTTCTTATTTAAAACTGGGCCAAAGCACCTCCTCATTATCTGGCGGCGAAGCCCAAAGACTTAAAATTGCATTTGAACTCTTAGGCGCAAAACAAAAGCAAACTCTTTATATTCTTGATGAACCCACCACGGGATTACATTTTAGAGAGGTCGATTTGCTCATTAAACTTCTTCAAAAACTGGTCGACTCGGGAGCTTCAATTTTAATCATTGAGCACAATTTGCGAGTGATACAATCTGCCGACTGGGTTATTGAACTTGGCCCCGAAGGGGGCGAGCAAGGGGGCTATTTGATTGCTCA
>DYOP01000195.1 GCA_020720425.1 Bdellovibrio sp.
CAGTGACCTGTTAGTTGATTTTTAAAATTTGGAAAAAGTATTTACATTCCAACTTAATTTTTTTTAAACTTAAATCATGATTCACATCAGATCGATTCGCTTATTCATACATTTTTCTTTCTCTGGAGAAAAGTGATCGTTGTTTCCAAATGGCTGCTAAATTATTTTAGAGTTGCCAAAATTACTTTTTTTTTATCTGATTTATTTAAATATATTTAGAGCTAACTGCCATTATTTTTTATTTTTTGGCTAAGTTACTCATACTTTTAAACTAAATAGTTCACGACATTGTTTTTTTTGGAAGTATTTTTTGATCATTTTTTGGCATATTTCAACAATGATTATTTGTTCATCCATGAGGCTCAGCATCTTGATCACTTATTGTTTTCTATTTTACTTTTTCTTCTTGAGTCTGCTGAAGAGCACTTTTTTTTTAATGGTTTGGTTTCTGCTGATTTGGTTTCTGCTGATTTGGTTTGCTCTTTGATTTTGCCCCATTCTTACTCTCTTCCTAAAATAGGACATCATGACAGGATAATCGACCGTCAACTATAGTCCTTTTTTAGTCAAACCCTAGTTTCGCATCACAGTAGAACTGCTGCCATAGGGTGACTTATAGTCAGACCCTAGTCCCGCACCACAGTAGAACTGCTGCCGTAGGGTGATTTCAGTGGCTTTCCTCTCCCTATGTTTGTCCCAGAGACTGGACGACATCAAGAGATCAGACCCCATCCATCAACATCACAAAACTGAGTTCTGGTATAGCTGGTTTCTGAGGTGGAGCTTGGTTAAAAGGATGGATATAAAAATGTCAGACAGGGCGTAGGACTCAATACACTTAAGGCATAATCACGGGTTGTCCTCCAAAAATTCGAATTTTAACGGTAACTGACAAATTTATATAGATCGCTAACTTTATAACTTTGATTCAAAACAAGTTGGACTAAAATCATATAAACGTTTAAATATCTCGTATAAAAATTTTAGGTGCTATACAATGCATAAGAATTAGCAAGTCTTTATTAAAAATACGACATTATTTAGATTGATAA
>DYOP01000196.1 GCA_020720425.1 Bdellovibrio sp.
TGGAATATCGCTTAGATATTATGGGATTCTATTTGTTTTGGGACTTATACTGAGTTATTTTCTTTTAAAAATATTGTTCCGTATCGAAAATATTGAGCCCGAAAAATTAGACCGACTGACTTTGTTTGGATTTATTGGCATTTTTGCCGGTGCACGTTTAGGGCATTGCTTGTTTTACGAGCCCGATTATTTTTTAAATCACCCCTTAGAAATGCTTTTGCCCATTGAATCTGACCTCGATGGCGCGTACCGATTTACTGGTTACAGAGGGCTTGCAAGCCATGGTGGGGCAATGGGTTTAATTTTAGCTATCATTTTTTACAACTACAAAACCAAAGAACCACTTCTAAAAACCCTCGATTTAATCGCCATTGCAACACCACTTACGGCTATTTTTATAAGATTGGCCAATTTAATGAATTCCGAAATAATTGGTTTGCCCACTCAACTTCCTTGGGGCTTTATCTTTGTCAATGTCGATTCGATTCCTCGACACCCTGCCCAATTGTACGAGGCTTTTGCCTATCTGATAAGCTTCGGTGTATTAATTTTGTTATACCATAAAAAAAGAGACCATATACCAACTGGTTTTTTGTTTGGGTTGGCTCTTGTGTTCATCTTTTTAGCCCGATTTTTCATCGAGTTTTACAAAGAAAAACAAGTGGAATTCGAAGCACAAATGACGCTCGACATGGGACAGTGGCTTAGTCTGCCTTTTGTACTGACCGGCCTTGCTGTGATGCTATGGCGATTAAAAGCTCGAATCTAATGGATTTTGATTTTGACCATATTACTTCTGTGAAAGTAGCAATAATGACAAGTTGTTAGGGTTCTCGTCATTGCGAGCCGAAGGCTTAGAAATCCAGACTTATCGGAAGAAAAAAAGAGTTGTTGTAGTATCGGATTGTTTAGGAATATGTCCTCGCAATGTGTTCAAAAAAAAGCAATTACACGAATTCAAGAGGAAACGGTTATTTCTTTTTTTAGGTGCTATAAAAATATCTTTGTGTAGCTTTGTGACTTCTTTGTGCCCCCTGTCTA
>DYOP01000197.1 GCA_020720425.1 Bdellovibrio sp.
TTTTGGAGCCTTCCAATTGACTTGGCACAAAACACCCCCTTCTAAAAAACGGAGATCCAATTAGCCTAACAAAACTCTGTCACAATCTGTCGAGAACTTGACTTGAAACTTAATAATCCAGCGATACCATCTTTAAATTCTTTTAAAAATACAGCGAGTCCAACAAGTTGTATCTTTTTAAGACGCTTTAAGATTTTTGTTGCATTTTTTACACGGAAGCTTTTCAATAATTAACCAGTTCCATTTTAGTACCACACTAAAAATGGTTTCACAGGAGGGGTAAATGACAATTGCAAAAAAGGTAATCAATGAGTGCCAAAAAAAGCTCGTAGAAACCCGAGAGCAACTACTCAACCAGATCCAAGAGGCTCGTAGCGGCTTTTATAATTCAGAAGACCGAGGCGGAGATGAGGCCGATCAAACCATTCGCGTTTTAGCTGAAACCGAATTTTTAAATCGAACCGACCGAATCAGGCTTCAGCTTGTCGAAATTGATTCGGCTCTGGCCCGCATTGAAAATGGGAGCTTTGGAACCTGCGAAGAAACCGAAGAGCCCATCGAAACAGAGCGTCTTTTAGCCATCCCTTGGACTCGCCTTTCCATCGAAGGTGCCGAGCTAAGAGAGTCTATGCAAAAACGTTACGCTCGTTAATGCTTTATAATAATAAAGTCTGTTAGTATATATGACAGACTTCTTTCTTATCTTGTCACACTTTAAACGGAGTTACCAACTCCCTGTCTGCATTAAACAAAAAGTTGCGACACTCAAAGAAGTCTGATTTCTGAAATTATTTTTACTTACTCGCCGCATTAAGGGCCTTCGACCTTGATCTTTAGGTTACTTTTTTAGAAGTATAAAGTGCCTAAAGGAGGTCATAGATGTTTAAACGTTTACTTCCCACAGTTTTTTTAGTTTCTTGTTTTTTTTCTGTGCAAGGTTTTAGTGCTACTTCAATTAATCTAGAAGCCCCCATTGGCGGCGTTCTTAATCGCAACCTAGGCGGAGAGCCTCCAACCATTCACCCGATTTCTTCA
>DYOP01000198.1 GCA_020720425.1 Bdellovibrio sp.
TAACTCCTAAATATACGCAATAATACAAAACTTTTTACTTAATAACAAATGTTTATTAAATCAATTAATATAAGTTATTTACATAATTAGATATTTATTTTACGCATTGCGTTTTTTTTTATAGTTTTGCTTTAACTATTTAAAATACGCATGTATGGATTTGTCTCCGTTTACAATTAACTTAGGTACTCATCGCAATATGGAGGTGATTTGGATTCATTTTAATAAAAACACTGAATTATTGGCAACTCTTGGTCAACATCTTTATGTTCGTTGGAGTGCCAGTCAACGTGCCTGGTATACTCCTGATAATTCACCTAATCGTAAAATACTTGGTTTAGGGCCAAAAATTACTGGTAAAAAGGTGCTTGCTGCAATTGATGAGGCTAATAAGCCTGCCCTGCAAGCTTTTATTGATCATCTTAAACTAAAAAGTTACAGTCAAAATACAATGCGTACTTATACCATTGAATTTTCTCAATTATTGTATGTTCTTAAATCTTTTCCTGTGCAAAACCTTACGTATCAAAGACTTAAATCATATTTTTTATATTGCGTCAATGAACTTAAAATAAAAGAAAATCAATTGCATAGCCGAATGAATGCTATCAAATTTTATTTTGAACAAGTGCTGGGCAAAGACAAATTTTTTATGGAAATACCCCGCCCTAAGAAGCCAAGTAAACTCCCTAAGGTGATTGATATGAACAACGTGAAAAAAATGCTTTCGAATGTAAGCAATATCAAACACCGGGTAATGCTGAAACTTTGTTATGGTATGGGCTTAAGAGTGAGTGAAGTAGTTGGGCTGAAAATTTCGGATATTGATAGTTCACGCATGCAAGTGCTTATTTGCCAAAGCAAAGGAAAAAAAGACCGCTACGCAAATTTACCCGAATCGGTATTAGATGAATTGAGAATTTATTATAGAGAATACTGCCCAAAAGTCTATTTATTTGAGGGTCAAGCTGGCGGACAATACAGTATCAGAAGTGTGCAACAGGTTTTTAAGCAGGCTATGGCTAAAGCTAAAA
>DYOP01000199.1 GCA_020720425.1 Bdellovibrio sp.
AGGGTTTGGGCGGGATGCCCAAAAAGCGAAGATTTAACGACCACGATGGGCGTTAATCTTTAAGCGTTAAAAAAGTTAGGCGACATATATGCTGACATTCACCGAAAACCAAAAGTCTTTTAAAGCACGGAGTTGATTTCCATCAAGCTGAAGAAGTTTTTCTAAACTCAGATAAAACTGTGGCCTTGGGCGTACAACACTCACCTGAAGCAAACGAACCACGCTTCGGAGTTCTTGGAATTACAAATAACCAACGGCTTCTTTTTTTGAGTTTTACAATTCGTGGCTCAGGAGTTCGTGTAATCTCAGCAAGACTAATGAATGATAAAGAAAGGAAATTATATGGCAAAATCTCAAGTTAAAAGCGATAAAGAGTATAAGAACAATAAGTACGATGAAAAAAAAATCATTGCGGCTTACAACAAGAAAAAACATGAGGTTAAATTCCCCACATCCATTGCTTTGGATAAAGCCACAGTGGCTATTTTAAAGAAAATCGCTCAAAAAAAAGGGATTCCCTATCAAGCACTGATGAGAATGTTGATATTAGAGGGACTTGAACGACTCCAAGAGGCGGCCTAACCGTCGGGTAAGGGGCAATAAGCCCCTCCCCCCACAGAAGCCTGCCTGCGGATGTCCCAGTAAGTGTCAAGATTGATGTCGCCTAACTTTTTGCAACGCTTAATGGCTAACGCTAATCGCGGTGTTTAAATGTTCGCTTTTGGGAGCATCCAGCCCGAATCCTAGGTGCACCAAGGGATCAGCGAATATTTCTTATGCGGCAGCCCTTTTTTTCTCATTGGCAACATCTCATTGGTAACACCTATTTTTTGTTTCCCAGGATTCAATGCTACTTTTTCAATTCGGTTCCAGTTTCTTGTATTTGTAGACCACCTATTGGGATTTGCTGCCTTTGCTTTTTTATAGACTTCATCTCTGCTTTTCAAAATGGCTTCATCTTTATTTTCATGCCTTGCTGCGGGAGTAACATAATTAATCCCACTATGTAAATGAATATGGTTATATCAATA
>DYOP01000200.1 GCA_020720425.1 Bdellovibrio sp.
CAATCATATCTTAACTTTTATGATTTTCTGCCCTAAGATTGGGGAGTACTTTATATAATATCAGAATTGGGTGCATATACTTTTATCCATTCTAACCAGGTTTTAGGATTATGTTCTCGGCTTTTGTCTAAAACAATGATGTATAGCGCAGTTTCGGTAATAAAAAATTTATGAACTTGTTGTTGTACCCACTGTCCACCTGTATCCCAAATATTTATTTTAGATTCTTCTAATTCTTTGGGTTTCCAAATATCTACTTCTATGCCAAGCGTACTATTTTTATCGTGATCATCTTCAAAGGGACGACCCAATAAATAATTTTTTAAATTGGTTTTTCCTGCACGCGGTTCTCCCAAAAGCATTAGTTTTGCTTCTCTCAATTCCTTAAAATCTCCTTTAAAATAATCATCTACTGCATTTTTACCTGCTTGTATGGCCCCTATCAGCGTATCGGGTAAAGGATTACCGTACAAATTAATTCCACTTCTAAAAAGGTACGCATTATTATCCCATATTAATTTCAAATGATTTGGATATTTGCCAAGAAGGTCACTGATTTGATTGTTACTAACTTCTAACACTGTTAAACCCGTCAAACCCGATAAAGCATTCAGGTCGCCGATTTGATTGCTATCAAGCCTTAACATTGTTAAACCCGTCAAGCCCGATAAAGCACGCAGGTCGCTGATTTGATTGTTACTAAGTTCTAACTCTGTTAAACCCGTCAATCCCGATAAAGCACTCAGGTCGCTGATTTGATTGTTATCAAGCCTTAACGTTGTTAAACCCGTCAAACCCGATAAAGCACTCAGGTCGCTGATTTGATTGTAAGAAAGCTCTAACACTGTTAAACCTGTCAAACCCGATAAAGCACTCAGGTCGCTGATTTTATTTTCTCTTAAATTGAGTCCTATCACTTCCCCTTTCTCATTGAGTTGATAAGTGTTTGGTTTATTCCAAAATGAAATTTCACCTTTTTCTAACGGGTTTAGCGTAATTTGATAGAACTTTTCTAAATCTATTACT
>DYOP01000102.1:0-3702 GCA_020720425.1 Bdellovibrio sp.
TAAAATCGCGAATGCCCACTAAAAAAGCCCACTGAAGATCGGTATCAATATTCATTTTAATGACACCATAATCAAGAGCTTCGCGAATTTCACTTTGCGTAGACCCTGATCCGCCATGAAACACAAAGCTAACGGGGTTACCAGAAGTTCCCATTTTTTGATTAACGTAATCTTGTGAATTTTTTAAAATTTCGGGAGTTAATTTTACATTACCTGGTTTGTAAACTCCATGAACGTTACCAAAAGAAGCGGCAATAGTAAAATTATTGCCAATTTTTTTTAGGTTTTCCCAGGCATAAAACACATCCGCAGGTTGGGTATACAGTTTAGAGTTATCTACGCCTGTATTATCAACCCCGTCCTCTTCGCCGCCGGTAACCCCTAGCTCGATCTCAATGCCTGTGCCAATTTTATTCATTTTTGCAAAGTATTGACTGCTTAACTCGATGTTTTCATGCAAAGGTTCTTCTGAAAGATCTAACATATGAGAACTAAACAGAGGTTTTTTATACATTTCAAAATGTTTTTGCCCCGCTGTAATAAGTCCATCTATCCATGGTAAAAGTTTTTTAGCGGCATGATCTGTATGTAAAACCACGCTGACTCCATAGGCATCAGCTAAGTTATGAACATGAAGAGCTGCACTAATGGCGCCTGCAATAGCCGCTTTTTCGTTTGTGTTATCAAGTTTTTTACCCGCATAAAATTGGGCTCCACCATTAGATAATTGAATAACAACGGGTGAGTTCAACTCTTTAGCTGTTTCTAAAACCGAATTAATTGTGTTTGTCCCTGTCACATTGACAGCAGGGAGAGCAAATTTTTTGCTGCTTGCATATTTATAAAGATCAATCACTTCTTGGCCAAACAAAACACCTTTTCTAAAACCGCCACTCATAAAAAAGCTCCTCTTAAAAATTAGAGCTTTAGGCTAGGCCTAAGTTAATTGTAAATCAAGTGATGTGGCCGTTTAAACTAGGCGCGTTTAAGCCTCTGAAGTTGGGTTTGATAGGCAATTAAAATTTCTTCTTTATTGTTTAAATGCTCTTGAAGTTGGTTAAGTTTTAAATCATAACTTCTAAGAACCATTTGATGGCGGTCTAATTGCTCTTTCATTTTAGATTCTATAGCTTGAATTTCACTCGATTTGTGATGTTGATGACTTAATGTTTTTTGCATCGATTCTTGAAGTGTCACATCATTTGATTGAAGTGCTTTAATCGCATTGGCAAAGTTTTCAAATTGCTTTTGGTAGCTCGTTTGAGTCATTTTTGAATGGGCGATAAAATCGGTTAAAGTTGATTTAAGTTCGGATAGCTGAAGCCTAAGGTCAGCCACTTTTTGATCTAAATTAAGAATATGATCAAGGCTTGCTCCTCTTTCGTGGCCAACCACATTTTGAGAGCTGCTTTGAGGGTTATGAGATTTATTTAAGGGTAAGGATGTCCCAAATAAATCGGGATTAAGTTGCTTTTGCATTGACCACTCCTATGATAGGACCTAATGATATAATCATGGTCCAGATCCAACAAATTGTCGAACAGCTTAGGAGCCGAGTCAACCCGAGTCTTGATTCGCATGCTGCTTTTTTAAATTACTTGGCTGTTCACGAAGAATTAACTTTAGATTGGTCCTTTGGTGTTTTAAATCGATTTTATCGAGAGTGTTTAGTTTATCCCCACTGGCAACAAAATAAAAGTCGCTTAAAAGAGCAAACTCGGCAATTACTCATTTCTATTCAGCAAGCTCATCTATGGGATCTTGAGCTAGAAAAAGTTCAGTGGGTTGATGAAGTTCAGGTTATTACTCTTGAAAGATGGCAAGACCGAAAAGAAGTTATTGAAAGACATTTTAAACAAAAACTTTATCATCAGCAGCCCATTGAAATTCGCTTTATTAATGATCAGCGTCGATTGATGGCCATTATCTTTAATAAATCAAATCAGCAAATTCATATGTATGGGATCGAAGATAAGTTTATACTTAATCAGGGCTTGCTTGAGCCGTTAACGGGGCTTTCTGGGTTGCGATTTGATCAGGAGTTAAACCTCATAGAGGGAGAGTGGTTTACTCTCGAGTTAGGTTCATTTATTTTATCTAAGTTTAGAACGATTAAAGGGCTTTATGATTATCGAGCCACCCGAGGCTATTTGTTTCAAAAATTTCAAAGCTTTACTAAGGCCCCTCTTGAGACGATTCCGAAGTTGTTTTATCCGCTTAAGCGGCTCGAAAATTATTTTATTAAAAAAGAATCTAATCCCTACTATGTTGGTCTTAGTCAAGAGCTTGAGCGGACGATTGAGCTTTTAAGGATGCGAGAGCCTTTGGATAAGGGTTATATTACAGATTTAATTATTCGAGTTCGTAATGCCATTGAGTATGTCTTTGTGTCTGACAAGCTTTTACATTTATATATTAAAGAGCTTGAAGAGCAAGGTGGCGGAGTTCAGCTTAAGTCTGAAAATAGCTTCAGAAATAATCTGGCCAATAGTGACCTCAAAGAGAGCTGGCATTTGGGTAACCATGATTTTATTGACAAAAAACAAGAGCAAGACTTAAATCGGCTCCCACCGCAAGATTTAAAAAAGGATATATTATGGCCGAGCTTAAAAACAGAGGACTTGTTCGACTTAACCGATTCATTGCTCAATCAGGAGTCTGCTCAAGACGGGCCGCCGATCGCTTAATTCAAGAAGGTGAAGTTCAAATCAATGGCAGACGAGTTTACGAGCTTGGGGTTCAAGTTAACCCTCTCGAAGACAAAGTAAAAGTCGAAGGAAAGCTGATTTATCAATCTGAAAAAAAAATATATGCCGTATTTTTTAAACCTAAGGGTGTTGTTACCACCTTAAGTGACCCAGAAGGGCGCCCCGCTATTAATGATTATCTTCATAAAATAACCGAGCGTGTATTTCCGGTCGGTAGATTAGATTTTGGTACAGAGGGACTACTTATTTTGACCAACGATGGCGATTTTGCTAATCGAGTGATGCACCCAAAATTTGATGTTACCAAAACTTACTTAGTAAAACTTGACGGTCACCCCACAGATGAACAGTTAGAAAAATTAAAAAAAGGGGTTAGTATTATTGGCGGTAAGGTTAAAGCAAAATTTGTATCTTACGCTAAGGTAGGGGATTCAGATAAATACGAATGGATACGAATTGGCATTACCGAAGGTAAAAACCATCAAATTAAAAAAATGTTTCAAAAAATTGGCTACGATGTGATCAAATTGCGCCGGGTCGCCATTGGCGAGCTTAAATTAGGTCAAATGCGCCCTGGCGAAATTAAAGAAGTCGCTTATCATCAAATTGAAAGGGTTTTTCAGGATCCTGAGATCAGCCCACGCGTTCATCAGTCAATACAGCGTACAAGAAAAATAACTTTAAATAGACAAACCAGCCGCCCCCCTAAGGGTGGCCGAAGCCGCTAAGATTAATTATACGGTTGTCACTGATTTGCGAATAGCTCAAAAAGATAAGGGTCTGGCTGTAATGAGTTAGAGCAGCTTTTTGGAGCTGCTTGTCCCTCATCACCTCTTAAGTAAAAATATAGTAAAATGATGTCTAAAAGACTTGGATTTTGAATTTTTTATCTGACAAAAATTTTGACACTGTTTTGTTACTCCTTTGTAGTTTATAACCTAGTTTCTGATCAGTCGTTAATTAGCAAAAATAATTAGCAAATGGTTTTAAATAA
>DYOP01000102.1:3802-5191 GCA_020720425.1 Bdellovibrio sp.
ATGGTTTTAAATAAATTATTTACTTCGGAGGCCTTTTTGAAACTTAATAAAACCCTAAAAACGCAACACTTACTTTTTTTACTGGCGCCTTATTTTTTATTTCAAGGATGTTCAGAGGGGTTTAAGGTCAATCAACAAATTTCAGCTTCGATTGCTAAAAATTTATCGGCCAAAGATTATAACGAATGGGAAATGTCAGAAGATCATCCCGAAAATATTTTTACAAGCTTAAGAAAACAGGCCGTAAGCATTAAAACTGATAGTGCTGGTAGTGCTGGTAGTGCTGATAAATCTGACGCTAACGACGAAGCCCCCGCTCAAGATATTAAAGCTCTTAAATCAAATTCAGATTTAAATATATTAGGTGATGATATATGCAAATCTTTAGTTGATTTAGAAAAAAGCGAGCTCGAACTTTTTGAAGGTGTTATTCGAGATGATCGTAACCAAGAGCTTTTAAAGGGTTGTTTGTCTGTTTTAAATGAAAAACTTTTAGAAAGCGAAATTGAGCATCAAAAAGAAGTAGATGGTATTAAAAACTATAGAAATTTTAAAAAAAATGATTCAATAATAACAGCTGGTAGCCATATACCACTTCAAACGGTTTATCGAAATATCAATCAGGGTTATAAAGTAGTAACAGCAGATCTGGAGCCTAAGCAAATTGCCCTGACTTTTGATGATGGGCCCGATGCAAGAGCAAGTATTAAAGTGGCTAACACTCTTGAAGAGTATGGTATAAAAGCACATTTTTTTGTTATCGGAGATAAGGTTAAATCTTCGTCAGGAGAAAAAACACTCAAAAGTATAGCTGGGCGCGGGCATAGTATTGGTAACCATTCGATGACTCATCCTTGTATGGGAGGGCGATCAGCTTGTGGATCAAAAGGAGTTAGCGAATATGAAGCTAAACAACAAATTATTGGTGCCCATCAGGCTATTTTTGATGTTTTAGGTTTTGTAGATCCTATTTTTAGATTTCCTTATGGGGCATCAACTCCTAATTTGCGCTCATTTTTAGCTCAAAACTCGACGGCCGAATTTTTTTGGAATATTGATTCTAATGATTGGAGAATGAATAGATCTGTTGAAACTGTGTTAGAAGATACTTTTGAACAACTCGATCGCCAACGGCGCGGTGTGGTTTTATTTCATGATATGCATATGCGAACCGCTATCATGTTACCTGAATTTTTAGAGGGCGTGGCTGAACGAGGATATACGGTTGTTTTGATTCAGCCTACGGATGAGGTTTTAAAAACGAAAGAGCATCCGCTTTTAAAAAATTCGATTCCTTAGACCTCTTTCATAACTTGGCGCAAAAATTAGTATCCTCTCATAAACCTGTGATTTGAGATTATTGTGATCAGGCAGTGGCGGCTGAGCGTA
>DYOP01000201.1 GCA_020720425.1 Bdellovibrio sp.
CCCCCATGCCCCAAGGAAGCAGCTGGATGATGCTCTACGGGGTAAGCATATTGACCGGGATCGGGTTTACGATGAGTCTCTTTATCGATTCGTTGGCATTTGTGGATGATACGCTTTTTGCTTCTACCGATAAACTTGCCATCCTTTTGGCAACATTTTTTGCTTCGCTTATAGGGTTTTTGGTGTTGCGATTCGCATTGAGCAAAAGGGAGAGCGGGCACGAGTAGTTGTTTTTTAGCAGTTTTGTTTGGAGTGGGGGGGTAACGGTCGAAGTGAACTACAAGATGGTATTATTTCAGAAATATTTGAAATTTAGTAAAACTTTCTTTACGAAGTAAAAGTCCAAATTATCGCAAGCGTAATCTTGTGAGTTCCTCTAATTTGTTAGCATTTGCCTTAATCGTAGTGTGTCCACATTCTATAAACTTTAATTAACTTCTCTTCCTCAAAAACTTCATAAACTAGTCTATGCTGATTATTTATCCTTCTTGAAATTTTACCTTTTAAGTTAGCTGATAAATATTCAAATTTTGGTGGATACCGTAAGGGTTCTTTTTCAATTAAAACTAACAGTTCTTGAACTTTTGGTTTTAATCCACTTGAAGCGATTTTTTTAGAATCTTTTTTCGCTTGTGGTGAAAATAACAGTTGATACATTTTTACCAATCTAATTTATCAGCAGTAACATAATTTTCTATTGGTTCATTTGAAGCTTGAATTATACTCTCTTCCATACCTTTTATACTTCGTATATAATCATCATCACTTTGATAAGTTGTTTTATCTAGTATTTCAACTTCATTTTGTGAAAAATGATTTAAAAGCCATAAAAATTTATCGCTTATATTATCATCTATTTTTAAAGTAACTGTTTGCATGATAGTCCTTGCATTTTAATATTTTGATTATACCTTAAACTATAAATTTATTATATTAAGACCTTTTGATAGTTTTTAAATTTTTCACTATATTCTTTTTGTAACCACTACAGTTTAGCTTTTCAGGCTTAAAATT
>DYOP01000202.1 GCA_020720425.1 Bdellovibrio sp.
AAGAAAGAAACTAGCATGCTCCTTTTTAAGTTAATACAACTTCTTTTTGAAAATCCTGTCGCATTTTTAATATATTTAATGGTGCTTGTTGTCCCGCTTTTAATAAGCATATCTGTTCATGAATGGGCGCATGGTTTTGTTGCGTACAAATTTGGGGATGATACCCCGAAATTACAGGGCAGATTATCCCTGAATCCTTTTGCCCACCTTGATCTTGTAGGCACGTTAATGCTTTTTATAGTCGGGATAGGCTGGGCAAAACCTGTTGAAATAAACCCTGACAATATCGAAGGCAGGCATAAGCTTATGCTTGTTGCCCTTGCGGGACCTCTCAGTAATTTCACACTGGCGGTTTTATTTTCTTTTATTATTTATCTGGTTGTTAAAATATTCGGCTTGTCCGGCGGTTTATCAATGATGTTTATGGACATTCTTAATATTGTTGTAAGAATAAATATTGTACTTGCAATATTTAATATGATTCCTTTGCCGCCGCTTGATGGCTCAAATGTAGTAAGAAATTTAATCCCGGAAAACTTGTCAGAAATTTATTTTCGTATTGCGCCTTATGGATTTCCTATTCTGCTTGTCCTTGTTTTTACCGGCGCTGTGGATGTTATTTTTAAGCTGGCGGATTTTATTCAGGTATATCTGTTAAAATGGATGGCACTATTCTTTGATCCGATAGCTCGAATTATTTTTAAGGTTTAAGTTTTAGTTAAAAAAAATTGCTTAAAACTAAAAAAAGCTTGATAGAAAATCATGTTCATGGTTTTTTAATATAGACACTTAGTATGGATAATTAGCCTTATAAGCTACAAACTCTTGACAGAGGTTTATTCAGCAAATAAGATTAATAAACATACTTAAAGTGCCGGTGTAGCTCAATGGTAGAGCAACGGTTTTGTAAACCGTAGGTTGCGGGTTCGAATCCCATCACCGGCTTACCTTTTTAGCATGGGTAGGTGCCCGAGGGGCTAAAGGGGGCGGACTGTAAATCCGCTGGCTAAC
>DYOP01000027.1 GCA_020720425.1 Bdellovibrio sp.
CATCTTTGATCTGTGAAAAGCTTTTTTAGCATAAACTAACTCTATTAAGCTCTCGGGATGAGTATAAACTCTCGGTATGTTGACACAACAAGCTGGTTTTGGAGCCTTCCAAGTGAATTGGTGGATAATGGCACAAAACACCCCCTCTAAAATCGGAGACCCTTCTGTTTTACGGAGACCCTTAGTCTTTTAAGTCTTTAAAATAACAACTCTGCCGCACCTAGCCTTATAAGTCGGCAGAGTTGCCTGTCACTTGGCGCTTCGTGTAGTTATTTTTTAACTATGTCAGCAGATTTAACGCCCCTTATGAAACAGTATTTTGAAATTAAATCCCTTCATCAGGATAAAATTTTATTTTTTAGAATGGGTGATTTTTATGAGCTTTTTTATGAGGATGCTCAAACGGCTGCCCCCCTCATTGGTCTTGTGCTGACCCAACGTAATAAAAAATCTGGCGATCAAACCCCTATGTGCGGGTTTCCTTACCACTCGGTAGCAGGTCCGATTAATAAGCTTTTATCTTATGGTTATAAAATTGCAATTTGCGATCAACTCGAAGATCCTAAATTTGCCAAAGGCTTAGTTAAACGAGGTGTTACTCGAATCTTAACCCCTGGGATGGTCTTTGATCCCGAATCTCTCGATGGTTACTCTCCCAATTATATGGCAAGTTTTTGCGATAACTGTTTAGCCTTGGCCGATTTAACAACAGGCGAAGCCTTTTATTTTGATAATATCAAATATAGTGAACTCATAAATTTAACTTCCTCTTTACCAATTGCTGAATGGGTTATTGATACGACAACTTTTCAGGACTACCAAAATCAAAACCCTCCTTGGCCTAAAAATATAACCCCTACTGACATAACATCAGAAAGTTCATCATCTCATTCAGTTTTAACTTCGGCATCACCAAGCACAAACAAAAATCCATCAGCCCCTCAGCCTAAAGCTGTTTGGCTACTTATAGCTTACTCAAACACACTTATCAGTGATGGTTCAAAATTACTTGTTACTGAATTTCAAAAAAAATCTTTAAAACAATATATGCAGTTAGGGTTACTCACCGCAACTCATCTTGAGCTATTTCAAACTTATCAAGGACAAAAACAAGGCTCATTTTTTCAGGCTATCAATAAAACGCTTTCACCCATGGGAGCCAGACTTTTAAGAGATTGGGTTTTATTTCCCCTTTATGATTTTCAAAAAATCAAAGCCCGACAAGACCAAATGGAGTATTGGTTTAAAAATAATTCAGCCAGGCTCGCTGTAAGATCTATGCTTAATCAAGTGGGCGATCTTGAAAGAAGACTTGCAAAATTAAGTCAATCCGGAGCTAACGCTAAAGATGTACTTTCACTTAAACACTCTTTAGATTTAAGCCTTCAAATTTTAGAGCAAACCCCCAACTCTTCTGATGATATTAAAAATAATCTAACAAAGTTATCTCAGCTGATCGAACAAACCCTTATTGATGATCCACCTTTATCAACAAAAAATGGTCACTTAATTCGTAAAGGTGTTAACTCTGAGCTTGATGAGTATATTGTTTTAACCACGGATGCGAATCAAATTTTAATCGAATTAGAAAATCGCGAAAAACAAAGCACCGGAATTAACTCTTTAAAAATAAGATACAATCAAGTCTTTGGTTACTATATCGAAATCACCCACACAAATAAAGATAAAGTTCCATCCCATTATATGCGCAAGCAAACTCTGACCCAGTCTGAAAGATACTATACTCAAGAGTTGGCTGATTTAGAAAAAAAAATTATCCATGCCCAAACAAAACGCTTTGATCTTGAATTTGTTTTATTCGAAGAGCTAAGACAAAAAATACTCTCTCATATTTCTGTTATTTTAAAGATGGCCCAGCATATTGCCCATGTGGATGTTCTCATTTCAGGGGCTACATTAGTTATAGATAAAAAATATAATTTCCCAACCCTTATACCTAATTCAAAAACTCTTAAGCTCTTATCATGCCGCCACCCCGTTGTTGAACAATCTGTGGATAACTTCACCTCGAACGATATTGTTATAAATTCAACTGAAGTGTTACTTTTAACTGGCCCTAATATGGCCGGAAAAAGCACACTCATGCGCCAAGTCGCCCTTAACGTGTTACTTGCGCAAATGGGTTACCCCGTTGCCTGCGAGCAGGCTTATTTGCCATTATTTGATGGAATTTTTACCCGCATCGGAGCCAGCGATCAGCTCAGTCAAGGGTTATCAACTTTCATGGTCGAAATGAAAGAGGCCAGTTATATCTTAAGTAACATTACTGAAAACAGTTTAGTTATTTTTGATGAAATTGGCCGAGGCACAAGTACCTTTGACGGTTTAAGCCTAGCTCAGGCCATTCTTGAATATCTATTAAATCATAAAAAATCTTATACCCTATTTGCCACTCATTACCATGAGCTAACTCATCTTGAATTTAATTATCCTAAAAATATTATTAATTCACACATGTCCATTAAAGAAGCGGGCCAAGAAATTATTTTTCTGCATACCTTAGTTCGAGGCCCTACTCATAAATCTTATGGTATTCATGTAGCCCAACTTGCTGGGCTTCCTAAAGAAATTATAAAAAAGGCTCAGTCACTTATTAAGCGATTTGAAAACAATACCGTCTCACCTCACTCCCCATCGGCTCAAATGGATCTATTTTCGCAGATCGAGTCGCTACCCCCTACCCCTAGTCAAGATTATGTCAATTTAATTGAAGATTTACAACGCATTGAAATTAATCAGATAACCCCCATACAAGCCCTTACTCTCTTAGCTAAACTAAAAGAGCAGGCGAGCCATCTAAATATTTAACTAGAATTATTTTTTAATTTCAGATAAAAAACTCGTACAAACTTTAATGCATGGGAGGTTATCATGTTAAAATTAGGTCTAGTTGGGTTATTTGTTTTTATAGCTCAAACATCACAAGCTGTTATTTTATGGAATCGTTCACCATTAGGTACTGTGTTACCAACGCCAGCAATTCAAGCTCTTGAAGAATATTTTTTAAAAGAATGTCCCTTTTCGGTTGAAGGTGATTATTTCTTTATTAAAAACCTTTTAGTTGATGGCGAAAGTGATAATCTGAATTATACACTTGAACTTAGCACTCTTCCGTTTCCGGATCAGAGCGTTCATACGACAATTCAAGGTTACTACCAAGAACGAGGACATGAAAAAGATATTTTTACGGGCGTATCTAAATTTGAAACAATCCATCTTTGTTTTCGGCCCTATTCGCCCATTATTATCCCAGATTCTGAATCAAACGGCTCCCTTTAAGCCACACGGCAACGGCCCATGGCCTCTTGCAGGTAGCTATCCGTACGCATGAGGCCTCAAGGATAAAAGGAATAGTTCACCTTTTGAGCTCCCCAAAGTTTTTTACGGATGTGGTTTGGTATGTTCGTATTTTAAAATTGAGATTATTTTTTTAATTTTAGAAAATCATCTATTAGTTAATTGAGTTTTTAGTTTTTCGTAAATCCCATCAAATCCACCATTGCTCATTACGACAATGACTGATTTCTGAGTTATACCTTGGGTAACATCATTCACGATTTGGTCAACATCTGCATAAGAATTGGCCAAGACTCCCTGCTTTTTAATATCAGCGGCGAGCTGATCGGTATCCATACGATCTTCTTGATTTATTTTAGTTTGATCAAAGGCCTGTTTAATAAATACAGCATCGGCAGCTAAAAACGCATTGATATAATCTTGTTGAAAAATATTTCTACGGGATGTGGCCGAACGAGGCTCGAAAATGGCGTATATTTTTTGGCAAGGGTATCTCATTTTTAAAGCATTCAGTGTCTCATAAACAGCTGTTGGATGGTGAGCGAAGTCTTCTATAAGGGTTACTCCATTAAACTCTCCTAGTAGCTCTTGTCTTCGCTTAACACCTTTAAACCCTGGGATTGATTTTTTTAACTGCTCATTTGAAAATCCTAAAATTGAACCTAAAACTAAAGAGGCTGTCACATTTAAAATATTATGTTTCCCATAAAGACGAGTTAAAAAATTCCCCAAACTCAACTGAGTTACCTGATTGAAAACTTCAAACTCGGTAAATCCATCAATCCACCTGACTCCGCGAATTTGATATTGGTTATTTTCAGAGTATCCATAGGAAATTTTATTTTTAACGATACCCTCATTTAAAATTGAAACAATATTTATATCATCACCGTGAAATATTAAATTTCCTTTTTCAGGTATTAAATTAATTAGCACTTTAAAGGCTTCTTTTATTTGCTCTAAAGAAGAGTAAATATCGGCATGATCAAATTCGATCGAAGTTAATATAACATTTTTAGGGTAATAATGAGTAAACTTGGGTACCTTATCAAAAAATGCGGTGTCATATTCGTCACCTTCAATAACAAAATACTTACCCTCAGGCTCTTGAAATGATTTATTAAAGTTTTGAGCAATCCCACCAATTAAAAACCCCGGCTTTTGATTAAAATCTGTTAAAAGCCAACTCATTAAACTTGTGGTTGTCGTTTTACCATGGGTTCCGGCAATAACAATTGAATTCAGGTTTTTTAAATATAATTCACCTAAGGCCTTAGGTAACGAAGTATAGGGAAATTTATTTTCAATCATAGCCATAGCTTCGGGATGATTTTTTGATACAACGTTACCCACAATAACATAATCGGGCTTTTCGGATATTATATTTTTTGCATCATAATTTGTATAGTAAGAAATACCTAATTCTTGCAGTTGGTGTGACATCGGAGGATACGAGTGCTGGTCACTTCCGGTCACTTTAAAACCTCTTTTTAAAAGAAGTCCTGCTAAACTTGCCATAGCTGTTCCACAAATGCCTATCATATAAATTTTAGAGTGCTTAGGTAGCTCAGAAATCATAAATGGTCCTTTCGATTATTAATCATTCTAATTAGTATCATCTTAAATAAGGTAACATGTGTTTTACATTAGTATTTTTTTAAAATTCGAACAATATGATCGTGCAATAATGGTCTTATTTGGTTAAATTCCATATTATTTCGCCCATAAAAGACTCGGTTACTGAGTAACACGACAAGCAAATCTGAGTTGGGATCAAACCAAAATGAAGTCCCTGTAAATCCTAAATGCCCAATACTTTGAGACGAAAAATATTGTCCCGAAGATGAAGCATGAGCTGTTGGCATCATAAACCCCATGGCCCAGTCGCCTGCCTCATGAGAAACAGCTCTTTTAAAAAACACATCTGTTGTTTTTTGTTTTAAAAGTTTTTTTCCGTGACCTAATAATTGCGAACGAAAGACAAGCGCCGCCCAAGACGCATCATCTACACTTCCAAATAATCCTGCATGCGAGCTGACTCCACCCAAGGCCCATGCATTTTCATCGTGGACTTCACCTTGAATCAATTTTTCTCTCCATAAACAGCGAACTGTCGGAGCATACTGTGATGATTCATACTTTGAAATATTATCCACGTTAAAATGCAATCCTTGAATATGGGGATAAAAATAGTCTTGAACTATTTTCCACACAGAAATAAGACTTTCATTAAAAATTTTCTCAAGCGCCATACCAAGAACTAAATACCCTACATCCGAGTAGACTGATTTTTTACCTGCCGATTTTAGTAATGGTAACCCATTGATCAAAAATAAAAGCTGCTCCCATTTTTTATTATTATCTAACTCCATTAAACTCTTATTTTTATAAAATTCAGAGTAATTAACCAATCCCGAAGTATGAGTCAAAAGTTGGTTAATAGTTAATGTACGATGTTTAAAAAGGGGGACATAAAAAGACACTGGACTATTTAAATCAACCTTACCCTGATCAACAGCAAGGGCATAGGCCATTGAGGTAAATATTGGTTTAGTTAAACTTGCTAAATCATAGTAAGAAAAAGTTTGAGCATAATTATAATAAATAACTCTTTGCCCTTTTTCGTATACTTGTAACTGAAATCCCGGAGTAACACCCATAGGAATATTTTTACAAAATTCTTCTAACTCTTTATTAATTTGAAATGTGCGTGACATATTTTCCTATCTTAGATCAATTATAAGTTTATTATCAATAACTCGAGATGGCTGATTAAATGGCAAAACACCCTGTCCTTGACCGTGACCAACAGGTAACCCCTTGTAAACAGGAAATTGGGCCTCTTTGGCAAATCGAGCCAAGGCTTGCTCTATATTAATTAATTCCTCTTTGCTTTCGGTTGTAAATTCGCCAAAAAAAACGGCTTCAACTTTATTAAGCACACCACTTTGCTTAAAATGCTCAAGCATCCGATCAACCCGGTAACCGCGCTCGCCGACATCTTCAAAAAAAAGCGCTACCTTATTTTTATTGTTTTTAAGCGGATCAAATGAAGTTCCAATTAACGATTGAACGACTGTCATATTACCGCCCAATAGATAAAAAGCATTATTTTTTTTAAGGCTAAATGATTTATTCATCAAACAAATGGGGTAAATAATCTCGGAGGTTTCACCAAATAAAATTTTACGAATAGCTTCTAATTTATTATTTTTAAAATCAGTTTTACCTATACTTTCTAAAACTGGAGCATGGAGGGTAGGCCATTTAAAATACTTATTAAAATAGGAGTGAAGACTTGTAATATCGCTAAAACCAAGTAAAGGCTTAGGTTTGATTTTAAATATATTAGAATTTTTTTTTGAATATTCTAAAAGCCCAGGTAATAATCTATTACTACCATACCCACCTCGGATAGCCCATAGGGCCTGGTAACGATTATCCTCTATCCCATTAATCAATAATTTAAGACGATTTTGGTCTGTTTGCGAATGAAACAAATAGGGCTTAAGTGTGCTTTTAGGAACATGAAGTCTCAGCCCCCACTTTTCAATTTTTTTTGTAGCTATCTCAAGAAGATCTTCACGGTAAGGGTAACCGGGAGCAATAGCATAAATGACATCATTTTTTTTTAGTGGTAACCATTTCATTTAGCTATTGTTTCAATGCCCTTTAAAAAAATCAAGCCGCATGTGAGGATGATGAAGTTTGCAAAGAAGTAGACTTCGCACCTATTTCTGGGCTGTTTTGAGCATCTCCAGCTCCTCCTTGCTTTTCAACGGCATCTTTCATTTTTTCAATTAAGCCAATCGTTTTGTCTGAAACCTGCAAATAGCTACCATGCAAAATGCTTTCCGCCTTTTTTAAATCACCCGCATGCGCAAAAGTAATAATATCCCCCGCTGATTTATGAAATTCAGCATGTGACCCTTTTAAATCATAATATAAGCCCGATAAACTCTGCTGGTACTGCTCTCCCGTCCCATAAATCCATTTACCTAAAGTGCACTGGTCATCTTTACATACATGATCGGGATCAAGAGTACGATTGGGGTTAGATAAGTATTTCGTTAATTTCATTTTCCAGTCCATATGGCCATTTGCAGCCATATCAAAATCAAAGGGCTTTTCGATTTTTTTAACTTTCATATTGAGCTGATCAGAAATTTCCCAAAATAATTTTTCTGATGAGTCTGTTCCTTCAGAAAGTTTAATAGCCGTATCAAGTGCGTCTTTTGCCACCTTTTCAAGTTTTGAACTATTTTCAGTTAATTGATGTAATGCTTTTGAAATCCCCTTAACTCCAATCCCCTGCTCACTAGCTGCTGCTGTAATTTGCTGAGCCATTTCATCCACCAACTCAAAAGACTCAGCGAGTGCCTGAATCTCTCGAGCTACCTCTTCTGTATTAAGGCTCGCTTGCTCTAATTGGGTTGTTGTATGCTCGGTTGTTTGACTCAGGGCTTCTGACATTTCCTTAAATCTTTGCTCCGTTTTTTGTATACTCTCACTTACAATCGTCTCAATTTCGATAGCGGCTTGACCACTTGTTCGAGCCAGCTTACCCATTTCTTCAGCAACGACAGCAAAACCCTTACCTGATTCGCCAGCACGAGCGGCCTCGACAGAGGCATTAAAAGATAGTAACTTTGTCTGAAAAACAATCTCATTAATGACCGATGTTTTTGATCGAATTAAAACCATCGCATCAGATACTTCTTTTAGTTCTGAAAGTTTTTCAATTGTTGAGTTCGAAAGCTCATGAGAAAGTTGTCTTACATCTAACATCATTTGGTTGAGGTTCGCCACTCGTTCTGCCGCTTCTTTAGATTGCTCTTTTGATGCCTTAGAGGTTACCGCAAGTTTATCTGTAGCATCTATTGTTTTATTTAGCATAGATGATATTTCGTCTACGGCAACTGCAGAAGCCTGCACTGCAGATAATTCACTAATTGCAATTTGATTAAGCTTTTCACTTTGAGAATAGACCTTTCTACCAAAATCAACCATACTATCAAATGTATTATAAAAAGTTTGAAAATTTTGATTCGTACTTGACCCAGCCCTAGCTTTAAAAATTAGCCATACAAAACCCATCCACGCCACTAAACTTGTTAATACCATACCCCACACACCAAGTGATAAAAAATGAGTGGCCAATAAAAACGCTGTTATTAACATGGGAAAAGCTAGCATAACCATATTTTACTCCTTAACAAAGCTCATCATCATTCATACACATCGGTGATGTTTTATTTATCTTAACAGATAATTAAAACTTTACTAATGGATCAGGACTTTTTCTTGTGGCCTCTATATCCTTAGTATTATTTTTCGTGCGCATGGGGACTCAAGGCTAAAAAGAATGGCTCAATTTTGATCTCACCCATATTAAAATCGAATTATTTTAAAAATTCCCAGACTATGGTCTGACTTGAAATAAGCAGAGCCTTAGGCTCATCTAACCATGAGCCTAGATTAATAGATCTTTGAGGGCGATGATTATAGGTATAACTATAATCATCTTGCACATGAACATGCCCGGTAACAATCATATCAAAGTCAATCTCAGCTGAGCGTGAATTGGCATAATCTCGAATCATTTTTTTTAAAGTCATTAAATTTTGAGATATTAAATCGACTGAGTGGGTTTTAAGTTTATCTGATTTTATATCAGCCGATAGCCCACTCTTAGTGTTGCTACTTTTGGCATGATCATTCTGGTTTCGAGAGTACTGACTGAGTCTTGCACCTAGGCTCATCCAAAAGCGGGCCCCAAACAAATGAATAATTTTATAGCCCCAGGGGCCTTTAACAAATCTAAGCGCCCTGTGATAGGTTACTTCTTTTTTGTTAATAAAATCACCATGCTCTAACAATATCTTTTGATGATCTAAAAATAAGACTGTAAAAAAAGGATAGACCTTAACCCCTCTTTTTTTCCAAAAATTAGCTATATTTAAATCATGGTTACCTTCGAGATAAACAATTTCAATACCTCTTGATTTAACGTTAATTATTTCTTGAACGTATTCAAAATAAATAGTTTGATACTCTTCAAAATCACCCAACCAAAGATCAAAAATATCACCCAATAAAACAAGATGGGTTGCCATTCGAGTAACACCTAATGATTTTAAAAAGTTTAAAAAAATAACCCCTCGCGGGCCGACCTGAGGGGTTAAATGTATATCAGAAACTAACCATACAAAATTCACTGATCTTAGTGCCCACTTCCAAAATCAGAATTAGACATTTGCCTTTTTCTAATAAAGGCAGGCACCTCAAGCGACGAAGAACTGACTTGAGTGGGCTGAGTATTAAGATCGTGTTCTATATTCATAGCCAATTGTTCAGGGACTTTTTTATCAAGCTGACTTTCACGAAAAGCTTTTGCCTTAGCAATCAGCTGCTCTTTAGCTAAAATTTTTGAGTGCTCACTTTCAAGATTGGGCTGCTTAGAGGGGACAGTTTGATATGATGGCTGCACTCCTCCGCCTACAGCAGGAGAAGCTGGTAACACACCCACCTGAGCTGAACTTATTCCCATTAAATTTGCATTTAACTGAGGCTGGGTTGACTGTAGGTTTTGCATCAACTGATTCATTTGTTGCTGCCACTCTAAAATTTGCTGATTAACATTGCTCAAAGTTGAATCACCCATATAGGGCTGATGTTGGGCTTGAGATTGTGATTGTGATTGCAAAGAATTATTTATCCCCTCTCCCAAATGATGAGACTGAGAGCTAAATGACTGAGGGCTAACTGATTGCGGCAACTCGATTCGAGGGGCCACCGCAACCGATAAGGGCTGAGCGCTTAAAAAATCATTCATACGGTTTAAAGTATCTACACTCTGAATTTTTTTATCTGGATCCGCAAAACCAGTAGCAATAACAGTAACCCTAACTTCATCAGAAACAGAATCATCAATAACCGCACCAAAAATAATTTCAGCATCTTCATGAGCCGCTTCAGTTATCAAAGTTGCCGCTTCATTAACTTCAAACAAACTTAAATCCGAACCACCGGTTACATTGATAATAATACCGGTCGCTCCATCAATTTTTATATTTTCAAGTAGCGGAGAAGAAATGGCTCCCGAGGCAGCTTGAATAGCCCTATTATCACCTCTGGCAACACCTGTTCCCATAAGGGCTAATCCTTTGGCCTGCATAACGGTTCTTATATCCGCAAAATCAAGATTAATAAGACCTCGAATATTAATTAGATCTGATATCCCTTTAACCGCCTGTAAAAGCACCTCATCAGCTTTTTTAAAAGTTTCTACCAAGGGTGTTCGGTCTCCAGCAATTGAAAGTAACTTTTGATTAGGTATAACAATTAAAGTATCCACATTTTCTTTAAGCTCTTGTAAGCCCATCTCTGCATGCTTAGAGCGTTTTTTACCTTCAAATACAAAGGGTCTGGTAACAACACCAATTGTTAAAGCCCCAAGTTCTCGAGCAATTTTTGCTACTATTGGCGCTCCGCCTGTCCCTGTTCCCCCGCCCATACCGGCCGTAACAAATACCATATCGGCACCCTGAAGCTTTTCAACAATTTCGTTGTAAGATTCAATAGCCGCCCTACGACCTATATCAGGATTGGCCCCTGCGCCTAAACCTTTTGTCAAATCAAGACCAAGCTGAATTTTACTAGGTGCCCTATTAGCCATCAAAGCCTGCACATCTGTATTGGCTACAATAAACTCAATTCCACTTAAGCCTGATTCAATCATTGTTGAAACAGCATTGTTACCACCGCCGCCAACTCCGACAACCTTAATTCTCGCCCCGATTTCTACCGTTTCATCGAGTTCAAACATAATCCCCTCCCTTAAAACATATCCTGTAATAAATTTTTAATGCGATCCGAAAAATCCTGCAAAGACGTATTCATTTTTTCTTGGTTTTCTTTTTGAGCTTGGGCAAACTTTTTTTGTTCTAAACCCCAAATAAGCAAACCCACCACAGTTGAAAAACGCCCCGATTTTAAAATATCATTTAACCCCGACAAGGCCACTGGTAACCCAAGTCGAACGGGCAAATCAAAATGAAACTCAGCCATATCAACTAACCCGTTAAGATGAGCACCCCCACCTGTTAAAACCACTCCCGAACCCAAAAGTGAACCCAATTGATTTTTAGATATTTGCTGACTAATTAAATTTAAAAGCTCCTCAGCTCTTGGCTCGATAATTTCGGCCAAGTCTTCTCTTTTGATAGCACGGCTTTTTCTGCCTCCAACCCCATCAACATCAATTGAGTCATCCTGAGTAGCAAGCGAACCCATGGCTATGCCATGCTTGGTTTTAATATTTTCTGCCGCCGTTTGAGGCGTTCGCAGGCCAATAGCAATATCATGAGTAAAGTGATTGCCACCAACGGGCACCTGAGACATGCCTGCCACACTGCTATTAATATAATAAATTAAATGGGTAGCACCTGCTCCCACATCGGCCAATAAAACACCAAGATTTTTTTCGTCCTCACTGAGCACAGCTTTGGCCGAAGCGACTTGCCCTAAAACCATCGCTGATACTTTTAAGCCTGCTTTTTCTATGCATTTTAAATTATTTTGTATGGCCGTATGCGAACCTGTTACTATATGGGCCAAAACCTCAAGCCGAATACCCGTCATCCCCATTGGGTTTAATATCCCATCTTGAGAGTCTAATTTATACTGTCTTGGTATAACATGTAAAACTTGTTGATCCATGGGCACAGTAACCGCTTTAGCGGCTTCAATAACCCTCTCAATATCTGAGTAATGAACTTCTTTTGATTTTACTGCGACCATCCCTCTCGAATCAAAAGATTTGATATGAGAACCTGAAATAGCAACAATCACATCAAATACTTTAATCCCGGCCATAAGCTCAGCTTCGATACGAGCTTTTTTAATGGCTTCTGTAGTCGCATCAATATCAACAACAACACCCTGCCTGACTCCGGTATTATTGGCTACACCAACACCAATCACTTCAAGCGACTGAGGTTGCAATTGAATTTTTTCATCTAAGGATTTAAGAACATTGGCAATAACAAAAACAACTTTACTTGTTCCGATATCCAATGCGGCTATGACGGGGGTAACATGTTTCATATGACTCATCCTTTAGTCGAATACTACCACAAATTATATGCGGTAACACACACGTCCTTAGTTTAGGCTAGGGTTGGCTACGCGGCTTGACAAGAACTTTCTTCAAGAAATTTGAATCAATGACGCGAGCCTGAATTCCATTTTCCCTCAAGTAACTCAGCACTCGTGTCACCCGAGTCAGGCGAGTTTTAACATCTTCATGACCTAAATAAATCTTAACCCCATCAGGTAACATCTCAAGCTCAAAACCTTTTTTGTTATCCCATCTTAAGCTTCGAATGCTTGCCAAGGATATTGGTCCATCATCGGGTAACTGGGCAACAAAATCTTTTATTTTAGACAACAAAATATCATCTTGCTCTGATTCATCATTGGGGTTGAGCTGTATCACCGGCACGGCTAAAAAATCCAAAGATTGGGGCAAAATTTGAGTTCGTTTTTCGTTTTTACAATATATAAAACTTTTTCCGTTTTTTTTATACACAAACAATATGGGACTCGCTTTTAACTTAACAACCATTTGATTTGGAAATTTTTTATATATCGAATATCCCTCAATCCACATATTTTGCCCTTGCAAATTAAGATCGCTAGGCAAAACCGGCTCCCAATAGGACCTTCCTTTTAACATTGAAATCGAATGTTCAACTTTTTTTGAAAGGCTTTGATAAAAGCCCATTTGCTTATTTGGCGCTTCAATCTGAAACGAAACATCTTTTATTAAAAAAAATCCACTTTTCTTTAACTCTAAAAATGATAACAGCAATACTGTCGGAATAAAGACAATCAAAAATAGACTTGAAAATATAATTTTAAATTTTCGCTTACTCTTAGTCTGACCACTCACCCAATTTAACAACTTCTGTCTCAAGCTCGACGTTGTAGGTTTGTTTAACTTTTTGTTTAACATCATTTATAACCTTCCAAATATCTTTGGCTAGAGCCCCACCTGTATTTATAATAAAGTTAGCATGTTTATCCGAAACCTGAGCTCCCCCGATAGAGTAACCCTTTAACCCTGCATTGTCGATGAGCTGGGCCGCCTTTAGTCCAGTTGGATTTTTAAATACTGACCCACAGCTTGGCCTATCTAGGGGTTGCCTCAAAAGCCTAAGCTGGTTTGCCAATTTAACTTTTTCTAAAATTGAAACATCTACGCCCCGTGGGCAACTCATTTGTGCCTTTACAACAATTCCCGGAGCCCAATTATTTAAATGCCGATAGGACCATTCCAATTGCCCCTGATTAAGCCTTTCGATACTTCCGCTGGGCCTTAATACTTCGATCCAATCAATAATATGCTCAAACTCTTTTGGATAAATACTTTCACTCACACCCGCATTCATAATGATACCGCCGCCAAGCTCCCCAGGCAATCCAGCCAAAAAAAGTGCAGGCGCCAGTTGATTTTTCAAAAAAAGTTTTAATAGAGCTGCTTTTTTTACACCGACTTCGGCCTGAATATAAAATCGTTCCTCTTGCCCCCCCCCCGATAGCTCCACATCTTCAGAAAAACCATGAGCAGACGAAGAATCAAAAAACGAAAATTTATTTAGTTTTGAAGTAACTATGACTAACCCTTTAATTCCTTGGTCGCTTATTAAAACATTACTTCCCCCGCCCAAAACAACTACTTGAATTTTATTATTTATGGCCCACAAGTATATATCTTTAAGCTCATCAATATCAGAGGGCTCAGCAAAATAATCGGCTTTTCCACCCACGAGCCAGGACGTGTAATTTTTTAAATCAACCTGGGTCTGAATGCCCTCTGGGATTACCATCTGACTCACCATTTTATTAATCCTTCTACGAAATTCGAGGTAACAGATCTTTAGCAATTTTAAAAATATCTCCTGCCCCTAAAAACACCATTACACCTTCTTGGGTTAAAAGTTCAGATAATTTTGATTCTAAATCAGATGTTTTTACATAAAAAACATGAGGGTGCTTAATCGCTTTAGCCAAAAGCTCAGATGTGATATTTTCAATCGGGTTTTCACCAGCCGAATAAATATCAGTTACCACGCAGATATCGGCAAGATCAAAAGCTGTTAAAAAATCATTCCAACAAAGCTCGGTGCGCGAGTAACGATGAGGCTGAAATATAGCAATTTTTTTTCTGGAATGATAAACCTCACCCAAGGCTTGCAACGTGGCTTTAATTTCTGTTGGATGATGGGCATAATCGGCATAAATATCATTTCCATGCAAAACCCCAAGATGATGAAATCTTCTTTCTACTCCGGCAAAAACAGATAATGATTGAGCGATTGAATTAAAATCAACTCCCGCTCTAAGGCCAACAATCAAACAAGCCACCGCATTTAATATGTTATGCCGTCCAGGAATACTTAATTTAAATTCACCTAATACCTGCCCACGAAATACAACTTGGTAGTGACCCAAATCGGCCTGAATAATTTGATAATCATTACTTTTATTAAATCCATAAAAAAATATTTGTTTAGGAAAATCTTTAAAAACATTTCTAACTCTTTCATCGTCACCACAGGCCACAACTAAGCCATAAAAGGGCACCCTTAATGCAAACTGATAAAAAGCCTGATTTAACTGCTCATCAGTTTTAAAATATTCCATATGATCATTATCAATATTGGTTATAACTGCAATTTCTGGATTTAATTTTGAAAAGCTCCCATCACTTTCATCAGCTTCAGCAATAAGCCATTCCCCCTGTCCCAATTGAGCATTCGAAACAAAACCCTGAATTTTTCCGCCTATAACAACCGTTGGATGCAACTGCGCTTGCATAAACACGGTCGCAATTAGCGAAGTTGTTGTTGTTTTTCCGTGACTCCCCCCAACGGCAACCCCTCTTCGAACCCTCATAAGTTCAGCCAAAGCCTCAGCCCTTGGTATCAGTGGTATCTTATTTTGCCGGGCCTTTAAAAGCTCAGGGTTATCTGCGCGAACCGCACTTGAATAAACAACAACATCCATTTCTGCACTCACATGATCCGCATGGTGACCTGTAAACACTTTAATACCAAGGCTTCTTAGCCGAGTCACAGCAGCACTTTCTACAAGATCACTCCCTGTTACCACAGCACCTACGGAACGACATATCTCGGCAATACCACTCATGCCCACTCCGCCAATACCAATAAAATGAATTTTTGCATTATTTAATTTCATAAGCTTCCTTCTGAGTTAATCGCATTTAAAATATCTTGAGCAATTTTACTGGCAGCATCTGGTATAAATAATTTTTTTAAATTGTCTCGCATTTCAATAATCAATGAAGTGTTAGTAACTATTTTTTGAATATCTATTTTTAGCCTATCTCCTGATAATTCATTTTGATTTATCAAAAAAGCGGCCTTATTTTGAACAAAACTTTGAGCATTTTTAAGCTGATGCCCATCGGCCAAGGGCAAAGGAACAACAATCGGGACTAGCCCAAAAGCCGAAACTTCAGCCAATGTACTCGCTCCCCCTCTACATATAGCCATATCAGCCCATTTATAATACTTAGGCATATCATAAATAAAGGGAAGAGGTGTTACCCAGCTTAGATAGTCCTTGTATTTAAGACTCATGACTTCCCAATCTGTTTTTCCAATCTGATGAACCAAATGAAAATCTTGGGTTTGAACACCAACTTGAGTAACAAAATCATAAACCGCATGATTAATAACTCTTGAGCCCTGACTCCCCCCAAATATCAAAATCTTAAATGGTGCAGCCTTTGATTTTTGATTGTTACTTTCTACAGCCGAAATTTTTAATTGGCTATTGACCCTTTGAGAATCTAATCTTTGAGAATCTAATCTTTGGGGATCTGCCATTTGGGAATCTATCATTTTCACTTCTTGAAATTGAATTTCACTGCGAACCGGCATCCCATATTTTTTAGATTTTTCTGGTCCTAAAAATTGCGCCGCTTCATCAAAAACAACAAAAACCTGATTAACCCATTTAGACAAAATACGATTTGCTAAGCCCGGATGAGCATTCGCTTCCCAAATAAAAGTTTGTTTACCCATAAGGGCCGCCATTAAAACCATAGGACCAGAGGCATACCCCCCTACCCCTAATACGGCCTGGGGTTGATACTTAAAAATCAAATAAGCACACCCAATCAGGGCCCATGGCATTTTTAAGATTGAAATTATTTTTTTTAAAAAATGACCTTTGTAATTGAGTTTATCAACTTGAATCAGATCTAAAGCATATCCCTCTTTAGGTATAATTTCTGACTCAAGACCTTGTTTGGTTCCAATAAATCTAATTTTTAATTTAGAATCAATTTTTTCAATTTGTTTAGCAATGGCAAGAGCAGGATAGATATGCCCCCCAGTACCACCACCCGATATAAAAATAGTTCTTGTCATATTTTAATACTAAAACGAGTTATCTTGAGATTGTAGCTTTTTCTCTAGTAAAATGAGTAATCCAAAAACAAGAGACATCATAATCACTGAACTTCCACCATAGCTTAAAAAAGGTAATGTAAGACCTTTTGTTGGCAATAGCCCCATAACAACGCCCGAATTTATTAAAACTGAAAACGAAAATAAAAGTGTTAACGACAAAGCCAACACGCGATCAAAAACTTCGGTCATGGCTAAACTTAATTTTACACCGTAGTAACTCACCCAGGCATATATTAATAAAAGTACGACCACGCCAATAAATCCATTTTCTTCGCCAAAAACAGCAAGTGTAAAATCAGTATGAGACTCAGGTAAAAAAAACAACTTGCCTTGCCCCTGTCCCAAACCTTTACCTAAAAATCCGCCATTAGAAAAAGTCAAAATAGACTGAACCACCTGAAATCCACGCCCCTGAGGGTCTTTCCATGGATCAATAAAGGCTAAAATTCGCTCTTTGCGATATCCGACATTCCAAACTAAAAAATAAAAAACCGGAATCACACTCATAGCAAAACTAAAAAACCATCTTAACTTAAGCCCTTGAGCAAATAAAACTGTGGCTAAAATAAATAAACAAATAGCAAAACTTCCAAAGTCGGGTTGCTTTAAAAGTAGGGTAAACGGAAAAATAAGCAATAGGGCTTTTAAATAAAAATTCATTTTAAAAAATTCAATCACTGTATTTTTCGAAAACAAAGTGGCTAACAAAAATGTAAAGCCAAGCTTTAAAAACTCGCTCGGTTCAAGCCTAAAAGAAAATGGTAACTGTAACCAACGACTAGCCCCGCCCGCCTTTGAACCGATTCCTGAAATAAGAGTAAGCCCAACGCCAACGGCTGCAATTAACCAAATCTTCCAACCATGTCTTTGAACCCATGTATAAGGCAATTGACTTACGCCTAAAACAATACCCACACCCAGTAACGCAAATAAAAATTGACGAGTTATAAAATAATAGCCCCATCCTTTGACCTCGGAAGCATACATATATGATGATGAATAAACCTGAATTAAACCTATCAGCACAAGCGCAAGATATGCCTTAAAAAGCGGACTATTCACCTTTAAAGCCATAATAGCTTATCCTTTTATTTTGATGCGGGAGAGGCCGAGGTGGTGGGAGTCGCAGCCGGAGTTACCACAGGAGCAGCGGGAGCCGCCACATTAGCCTTAGATGTAGTACCTTTTTTAGCCACCTCTACTTCTTGGTCATCATCCAAATTTAAATCTGATTTTGGCTCAACAGCCGATGATTTGGCCGATTTAGAAGTTGGTAACACCTGAGCCGAAGCTTTTGATTTAGTCGAGCAGCAATACATAATCCCAGGAATTTCGCTAATGGATTGGTAATTTGTTACCGAAAATGGCTGAGTCACATCACATTTTTCAGCCATAGTAATGTTTAGCATAACATCCAAATCTGTATAGGTTTCGCCATTTAAAAATTCACAATAAAACTGATTATTAACTACAGCTTTATCACGAGCCTGACGGCGTTGAGTTTTTTCTGTTGAAGCGCAAGAAGCAGTAAAAATTAATCCCACAACAAGCGCTATTTTTATCATTCCATCCTTGGACATAATTCCTCCTTAAAAAATACCGAACTACTTAAACTTTTTTATCATCTGTTTAAAATAATCGCCACGTTCTTCTTCACTGTCAAATAAATCTGTGGCTGGACACCCAGGAGAGAGCAAAACAAAGTCATCAATTCTAGACTTTTGGTAGGCTATCAACACCGCCTCTTCAAAAGTCCCTATCAAATAGGTTTCTGAAAAATCACCCAAATCTCGATTAATTCTTTCTTTAGCTTCTCCATAAAGAAGTAAGGTTTTGACTTTTCTACGAACCAAACTTCTTAAGCCCTCAAAACTTAATTGAGTATCTTTACCGCCTGCTATTAAAATCACATTTTCATCAAATAAATCGAGTGCCCTTGATAAAGCATGTACATTTGAACACATAGAATCATCATAAAAAAATACGCCTCCCACTTTTCTGACATATTCAATTCTATGCGGAAGCTGAGCCATCTCATTAATAACTTTTTGTATGGCTTCAAGCGTGGCTCCATGTTCACGAGCTCCTAAAATAGCTGCCATAATGTTTTCAACATTATGCTTGCCCTTAAGCTTCATGGCGGCATACGAAACACGCTCTTTATCGGCCCCAGTTCGAATCACAATTTCACGACTCATGCTTACGCATCCACCGATATTCATAATCTGAGGCTCTAAAAGGGCTTTTCTTGAGTAATAAAAAATCTTACCTCTTTGCACAATAGGGTCTCTAGCTAACTCAACAACCGCATTATCATCAGCATTTAATACCGACGTAGTTGCCAAATTAACATTTTTAAAAATACGTCTTTTGGCATTAACGTAATCCTCCATTGTACGGTAACGATCTAAATGATTTTCAGCTAGGTTAGTAAACACAATGGTGCTGGGTGCAAAGTTTTCGCAAGTTTCAAGCATATAACTTGAGGCCTCAACAACCAAAACATCAGCCTTAATTCCCTGTCTGAGATACTCGGTCAAAGGGGTTCCCGTGGCCCCACCGCTCCAGGCTTTAAAACCGCTCTCGGTAATCATTCGCGAAATCAAATTAACTGTTGTCGTTTTACCATTGGTCCCTGTTACCGCGCAAATCGGTTCTTTAATAAACCAAGAAGCAAATTCAAGCTCTCCAACAACTTTAATTCCTTGAGCTTTTGCATATTCAAAAATTTTTAAATAGGTCGATATTCCTGGGCTCAAAACAATAAGATCTTGTTTTAAAAAAGTCTTTGGAGAGTGCCCTCCTAGCTCATAATTAACTTGCACAGATCCCATCGCCTCGAGCTGATTAGCCAACTCGGGCCTTGACTTATGATCTGTTACCGTAACATCGGCCTGATGCTGCGCTAAAAAATGACAAAGACTCACTCCCGTCTTACCTAATCCTACAACTAATATCTTTTTTCCCTTTAACTCCTGAACATCACTTAACATGGGTAACCTTCCTTACTCTATTTAAAATTATCTTATAACTTTAATGATATTAAAAATTTATCTTAGTTTTAATGTGGCTAAACTCAATATGGCCAAAAGAATACTAATAATCCAAAATCGTACAATGATTTTTGTTTCCGTCATACCACCTAACTCAAAATGATGATGAATCGGGGCCATTTTAAAAACACGCTTGCCCCTCATTTTAAAAGAAACAACCTGAGTAATAACTGACACCGCCTCAACAACAAATACGCCTCCTAATATGACGAGTAACAGCTCATTTTTTGTTAATACGCCCAAAACTCCTATGGCGCCACCTAAACTTAAACTCCCCACATCGCCCATAAAAACACTCGCGGGATAAGAGTTGTACCATAAAAACCCCATCCCTGAGGCGACTAATGCGGCAATAAGAGGCACCAATTCGCCAGCACCACTGACGGGCGGAATTTGCAAATAATGGGACAAGGCCGCATGTCCTGTTAAATAAGAAAACAGTCCTAATGTTGTTAAACTAACCATAACGGGGACAATAGCTAGTCCGTCTAAACCATCAGTTAAATTAACAGCATTGGCCGCACCAACAATAACAAGACTTCCAAAAATCAAGTAACCCCAACCTAGATCAAAATAAATATTTTTAAAAAAGGGAAGGTAAACTGTTGTATTTAACCACTCACCCTGAATTAAAAAAAACAAAACTCCAATGGATAATCCAAACTCAGCTAAAAGTCGTAAGCGACCAGATAGGCCTTTTGAATTTTTTTTGCTGACCTTTAACCAATCATCAACATAGCCAATGCTACCAAAACCCCAAATAATAATAATGGCACCAATAACAAGGGGATTTGATAAATCGGCCCAAAATAACCACGGAATAAGCGTGGCCAATAAAATAAGCCCTCCTCCCATAGTGGGCGTTCCTGCTTTTTTATGGTGAGATTGAGGACCATCATCACGAATCATCTGCCCCATTTGACGATCTTTAAGTTTTTGAATAAAAACGGGTCCCCAAACTAAAACTACAAAAAACGAAGTAAAAAAAGATATAAAAGACCTGACGGTAATATATCGAAATACGTTTAAAAAAGAATACTGCTCTGAAAGTGAAAACAACCATTGATATAACATTATTTATTTACCTCAAATAAAATAGGCTCTAAAGCTTGAACGGCTCTTTCAAGCTTCATCCCTCTTGACCCCTTAATTACGACAAGATCATTATCTTTTAACATGTTTTTAATAGAAATAGCAAGCATTTCATTGTATGTATCTGAAATGCTTAGATTTTCAGTGTTACCCAGGGCCTTCTCGTAACCCTTTAGAAAATCAGCTGAATGGGGGCCGAAAAACACAACCCCTTTGGGCTTTTGGTTACCAACAAGGTAACCTAAATCTTCATGAGCCTGAGAAGAATTTGCACCTAGCTCCAACATTTCACCTAGAATATAGTAACATTGCGTTTTGATCTCTGATTGTGAGGCCAAATGAATCACAGCTTCCATGCTTTCAGGATTAGCATTATAGGCATCAAATAAAGCTATAGCACCACTTTGAAGTTTAACAAGCTGAGTGCGCCCCCATGGCGTATGAAGTTTGGCAATTTGCTCCCCTATCAATTGAGGGCTCATTTTTAAAGCTAAACCAAAGCTAACAGCTGCCATAATATTGGTAACATGATGCTCACCCCACAAACCCGTTTTGATCTCAAAATATTCAGACTCAATCCATCCTTTGATCAACAGACCGCCTGAGGTCATTTTAGCCATTAAAAATACATCCGGGGTTTCAAGTGCTGTGTTTTTAATTTTTTTTTGACTTAAACCTTCATCACTCTGAATTTTATAACGGCCTTCCCTGTTACTAATGGTTTCATTTTGAATCGAAATTTCTTTAATGGTCTGTTCATCACACGTTTTAAAAGTATAAAAGGGCTTATCAGGATAAAGTTTTTTATATTCCTCAAGCATCCAAAGCGTCCACCTGTTTGAAAGGTTAAAAATCCCAATAACCTGGCTCGAGCTATTATAAATTTCAAATTTAGATTCAGCAATTTTATCTAGGCTACCAAAAAACTCAAGATGGGCTTGCCCCACCATAGTGCAGGCTACCAAATCAGGATCTGCAATTTTAACAAGTTCTTTGATTTCTCCCTTGTGATTCATACCCATTTCTACAATAAGCACCTGGGTATCAGTTGGGGCAGATAAAATATTAAAGGGCACACCAAAATGATTATTAAAACTCCCTTTATTTGAATGCACTTTAAATTGGGCTTCTAATATTTGTCTAGCAAACTCTTTTGTGGTTGTTTTTCCGCTCGATCCCGTAATGGCTAAGACTTGAGCTTTCATTTGCCGTACTTCGTAAGATGCCCAATCTTGAAGGGCTTTAAGTGTGTCTGTTACCGCAATAATAGTCACATTTAACGGAATCGTTTGACCCCATTTTGTATTATCTAGGACAACCCCCCGAGCCCCTAACTCAATAGCCTGAGCTATAAACTCATGAGCATCATGGTTTTCACCTTTTAACACCCAAAAAAGATGGCCGGGTTTAACCTTTCTCGAATCTGTTTCGACAAATGAAAAATTATTTTCTGATAAATTTAAAAGCTTAGCCGAAGGGGTAACTTTAATTAAGTGTTCAGCGGTTACCGCTCTCATCTATCTCCCCCCATTTGATCTTCAAAAAATTTCATGGCCACATGATAATCTAAAAAGGGATGCCGAACCCCTTTTATTTCTTGATAGTTTTCGTGCCCTTTTCCGGCAATCAAAACCACATCCCCTGATTTAGCATCTGACAAAGCTTTTTGAATCGCTAAACGTCTATCCTCAACAACTTCATATGAGGCAAGCTTAAACCCCTGCACGATTTCATTAATGATTTGCCCCGGATCCTCACCCCTTGGGTTATCTGAGGTAACATATACTCGGTCTGAATTATGCTCGGCAATCGAAGCCATGATTGGTCTTTTAGCCCGATCGCGCTCGCCTCCGCAGCCAAAAATAAGCCTAATTTTAGTAGACTCAGCCCCCATTGTATTTCGAATTTGCTTTAATGTTACCAACACTTTTTCAAGGGCATCAGGCGTATGGGCGTAATCAATAAAAACATAAACACCATTTTTATTTTTCACAGCTTGCAATCGCCCGGGAATACCCTCAAAGTCTTTCATAAATTCAGAGGCCACCTTGGGTGAAAGCTGATAAAACTGCAAAATCCCTAAAGCCAAAAGATAGTTTTGAACATTGTGCTCTCCGATAATCGGAATAAAAAATAGCTCCTTCGAAAAACTATCGTGCAAATAAAAATAGGTTCCTTCAAATGTTACCTTATCCAAAGTGTACCTAAGTCCGTGATGAGCATTTTTACCAAAAGCAAGACTTTTTGCTTTTGATGTCACTAATAATTTTTTACCCCAAGGGTCATCAATATTAACTACGGCGAGCAAAGGCTCTTTGGTGCTACTATTTAACAGGTCTGTAAATAGACGGCTTTTAGCTAAAAAATACTTTTCCATAGTTAAATGATAATCTAAATGATCATGGGTTAAGTTAGTAAAACCCACGGCATCATACATCACTCCATCGACTCGGTATTGCTCAAGGGCATGAGAGCTGACTTCCATAACCAATGCCTTAGCCCCCTGATCTGCAAAAAATTTAATCTGAAATTGCAACTCTAAGGGGCCCGGAGTTGTATGAGTACCAGCAATTTCGGTGTCACCAAAAAATGAACCCAAAGTTCCGATACGGGCTGTGGGAAACCCCATTTTTTGCAAAAGGTACTGCATAATAAAAGTTGTCGAAGTTTTTCCGTTGGTACCTGTAATACCGAAACACGCCAATCGACCCGATGGATTGCCGTACAGCTCAGAGGCTAATAATGCTAACACTTGCCTTGTTGAGCTAACCACAATCACAGCGCCCTTATAATTCGTGTCAATCGAATCAGAAGATTCAGAAATAATCACTTTTGGATTTTTAACCGCCGCTTGGTTTAAAAAAATATGTGAGTCAAATTTACTACCTCGAATGGCAATAAAAATATCAGAGGGATCAACCAAACTCCAATCTGTCTTTATTTGGCCTGCAAATTCAGACTCCCAAAGAGATGTCGATTTGATTTTTTGACAAGCAAAAGGAATACTCTTAAATAATTCTTTAAACTGCATCATTCATCACTTTTCTTTGAGTATAAATGCCAATCTTTCGGCCCATTCTTTAAGTATTGTAAAACGCCCTGCTGACCCGGCATGACCTGCTTCCATATTAGTTCTTAAAACAATTAGGTTTTTAGTCTGACTCTGATCCCTTAATTTAGCAACCCATTTAGCAGGCTCCCAATATTGCACCTGCGAATCATGGTAACCCGTTGATACATACAAATGGGGATAGTTTACTGGCTTAATGTTATCGTAAGGTGAGTAAGATTTAATATAACGATAATCATTTAATTTATGAGGATTTCCCCACTGCTCATACTCAACCATAGTTAAAGGGATAGACTCATCTAACATCGTGTTAACCACATCCACAAAGGGAACGGCAGCTAAAATCCCTTTATATAACTCGGGTTTCATATTCATAATGGCCCCCATCAAAAGCCCTCCGGCACTGCCCCCCATGGCATATACATTTTTTTTATCTCCCCAGCCTTGATCAGTTAAAAATTCAGTTGCAGCAATAAAATCAGTAAACGAATTTATTTTATTAAACATTCGCCCCTGCTCGTACCAATATCTTCCCATTTCCGAACCGCCTCTAATATGGGCAATCGCATAAATAAATCCACGGTCAAGAAGCGAAATAACATTAGAGTTAAAACTTGGGTCCATATTTAATCCATACGACCCATACCCATAAACCAAAAGAGGATTAGCTCCTTTTAAAAATTTATTTTTTTTATACACCAAAGATATAGGTATAGATGATCCATCTTGAGCCTTGGCCCAAACTCTTTGACTCTGGTAATCTTCGGCTAAGTAACTGGGGACTTCTTTTTGTTTTATAAGCTTTGATTCTTTAATGCTAAAGACATACGAGAAATAGGTAACAGGTCTAACCATTGAAGTATAGGTATACGAAAAGAATTTCGTATCAAACTCAGCATGGCTTGAAAAATTAACATAATAAGCCGGGTCCGGAAACTTCACAAACCATGACTCTCCGCTCTTTCGATCAATAACTTCAAAGAGGGCTAATCCGCTATTTCTTTGCAACAATACAATATTGTTTTTAAAAACTAGCACGTCCTCCAAAAGAGTGTCTGGGCTATGTTTAACAACCTCTTTCCAAAAACTTTTTTCTGGACGATTGTAATCGGTTTTCATAAGTTTAAAATTTTGAGCCTTATCATTAGTTAAAATATAAAACCCATCCCCCCCATCAAAAACTGAATACTCGTGATTAGCTTCTCTTTTAAGAAAAGCAACAAGGGGAGCCTCTGGCAAATCAGCTAAAAGATATTGCACTTCTGATGAGTTAAAACTCGAAGACCCTATAAAAATATATTTTCCAGTCAAAGATTTTGACACATGCAAAGAAAATAAATCATCTTTTTCGAAGTAAATTTCGGTTTTTTGTTTTGTCTTTAAATTAAACTTAAAAAGCTTTTCTTGTTTTAAAGTATTTTTATTTATATCAACATAAAACAAAGTCAGGCTGTCGTTAGCCCATTCAAAATTAGGACTGACATCTTTAATCTGATCAGGCAACACTTGACCTGTTTCTAGATTTTTAAATTTAATCGTATAAAACCGTCTTCCGACCCTATCCTCAGAAAATGCGACAATTTTTTGATTAGGCGCCACGCGATAATTGTATAAATCATAATAACTATGTCCAACCGCTAAGGCATTGGCATCAAGCATAATTTCTTCAGCCGCTTTAGGCTCGGCATTTCCCACTTCTGAGCTTTTATCACTCACTTCAGGCTTTAGTAACTTTCTACAAAAAATGGCATACTCTTTTCCAATTTCATAGCGCGTATAATATTCATAATTTTTATATTGATAGGCAGGGGTTTGATCATCGGGCTTTATTCGCTGCTTCATCTCTTCAAATAAAGTTTCTTTAAGTGATACCTCAGTTTTTAAGACCTGATCCGCATATTGATTTTCTTCTTGCAAATAGGCCAGAACTTCGGGTGTGTCCCTATTTTTAAGCCAAAAATAATTATCAGTAACAACTTCCCCGTGAATTTCAAACTGATGCGATATTTTATTTGCCACGGGGGCCTTTGGTAACTGTGCACACGACATAAAAACTCCTCCTAAAACAAAAACAAGCACAATAAACATAGATTCCTACCTTTATTAATAAGTTCATTAGATAACCCACATAGACTTGATCTTTTTGGCTGCGCCTTTAGATAATTGATATTTAAAAGTTGCGACTTATCACAGGGGATAAGCCTCACTTTTAAATATCAATTATCTGCGGCTCGCATAAAAATCTCCACGCCTATGTGGGTTATCTAATGAACTTATTAATAATCCTTTTATTTTTAGATAATATTATAGAACATATAATATATTCATAACACATATTACATGGTTGCCGCTGAAAAATAATTTTTCCATCATGACCTCATAGTGCGTCATCCAGTCAAGTATTTCATGGGTCGATTGTTGATCTCAAACTCAACTGTTTCCCATTTTTGATTGGTCAATTTTGTCAGAATTTTTTCAAAAATACTTACAAAAATACCTTGCCTTGCTATACTGGTAATAAATCAACTAGAAAGAAATACTTAACGCTGATTACCCGTTACTGATTCTCTGTTAAAGACGCCTTGTCACTCATTCCCTATTGCTAACTTTCTGTTACTAACTTTCTGTTACTAACTTCTCGTTAAAGATTCCCTGTTGCGAGTTACCCATTTTTGATTCTCCGTTACAGATGCCTTGTCACTCATTCCCTGCTGCTAAATCCCCACTACTAATTCTCGGTTTCTGGCACCAATTTACTTAATTCCCATTTCCGATTCCTCGTTACCAATTTCCTGTCACCGATTCGCCGTTACTCATTACCAAGCACTGCTTACTTGACGAAGCTTACCAATCTCTATTTATTTAGAACTGTTCGCTGACAATGGCTATCTAGCTCTGCTTGCTTAGCAACAATTTCATGGCAATGCTCTCATAGCAATTTTAGCTTAGCACTGCATTCCTTGGAGTATTATGCGCCAATTGGATATAGCGGGCCTATAACAAACCCCATTTATGGGCTAAATGAAGGTTGTGCGTCCTGCATAATACTTGTAAGTTTGAAATATCATTACTTCCATTTTTTGCTAACGGAACACGGTGGTCTATTTGCAACTGATATACGCTCTCACATTTTTTACCGGTAACAGGGTCAACAAACTGACAACAGTAACCCGCTCTATTAAAAAGCTCTCTTTTTATGGATATTTTAATTGGCTTTCTAATGCTTCTAATCAAATGGATAGGCCTTTTTTTGCCAGATTGGAAGTGAGTATCAAAAGCATTTCGCATTACCATGAAGTCTTGCGTTAACAAAGAGCTTGCCTCTACATCGATTTTTGATTTTTTTAAACCTTCCTTAATCACATCCAAATTTGCATCACTCCTTGGGTCACTCCTTCGACCACTCTTTTCATCACTGCTTGTATCAATAGGCTGATTAACGAATATATCATTGGCTGGGTTAATGGCTGCGTTACTGGCTGAGTTACTGGGTATATCTTTTACAATATTATCAGCTATGCTATTTCCAATTCTGGCTTCAATCTTATTGGATTTATCATATCCAATATTAACTGCTCTATCATTGGTTTTTGGAACTCTCACGGTTACATGATTTTGAAAAAGTTTTTGGTCATTTAAATTCTCTAATCCTGCATCCTTTGAATTTTTATTATTTTTGAGAGACTCACTTATGCCCAATATTTCTAATGCATTTTTACCAAATTCTTTTTGAAGATGCTTTTCAGCCAAATAAGTAAATACCTGTGCCCAATTTCCATCGGGGACAGAATGAGATATGGCACTTTTAGTTTTTAATAACATTTCCATTTCTGAACGTGTAAAAGTAACCTCAAGTCTTACGCTATCATCTCTTTGATGCTTCAATATTTCTTGAGTTTTTAATGGCAAATTAAACTCATGGGCTAATAACTTTTGGGTTTCAAAATTTGATTTATTTTCAATCTTTTCTAAAATCTGCTGAGTTGATTTTAAGTCAACTCTGCGTCCCTCTTGATGTTCATGTTTAATGTATTTTTGAACCTGAGTTAGCTGGGTTAAATTAAGTGCCCCACTTTCTAATTTTTCAGCCAATTGCGGAGCTTTATTTAATAGGCGAGCCGCATGAAGTCTGCGATAAGCGCTATCTTCTGAGTAACCAAGGTGTTGAGTTAAATATTTATACATCGAATCAAAACCAAGGTCGGCATAAAGCCTACGTAATTCAACTTCATTAATATGGAGTAACACACGGTGGGTGATTTTTCTTTCAGACTTAACAAGCTTTTCCAAACGACCCAGTAGCTCGTGGTTTGATAATTGATTGATATTAAGATTATTTTCCGAATCTGCATTTTGTTTTAAATTCATATTAATACTAAAACCTGAATTTAGCATTGCGTTTGAAATTCCACGAATATTGGCATCACACTCAGAGGTGCTATGACTATAACTTTTGGCATGTCTAGTATTGTTGGTGTTTGTGTTTGTGTTTGTGTTCATATTAACTACTCTCCTCCCTATTTTATATT
>DYOP01000003.1:0-12130 GCA_020720425.1 Bdellovibrio sp.
GGAATTTACAATCTTAAAAACTCTTCAGGAAAAATTTATAAATTTACTCTTATTATTGCTCGAGATCAGCTTGCCATTGCAAGCCTGACTCACCCTGATGGTTTTATTGATCGAAGTTTTTTTCATGTTTCTTATGATATTAACACAAAAAGCTTTGTGGCCTCAAACCGAGAGCCTGACCAAGACCCCAGTCAAAATGATACTATCACTTTTTCAATTGAAAATGATGGATCTATTACATTAAAAGATTTAAATACGATCCCTACTCAGATTTTAAAAGGTAAAAAAGCGACTCAGTTTGATGACATAAAAGAGGCTCCTCTTTTAAGGGGAACTCTCAGTGGAATTTATTCGGGCACAGTTTATTTTAATAATAGTCCCACACCTTCTGAGCTTCTTATTACAGAATCAAACAATACAATTACTGGCCAAATTAGATTGTTTGTAAAACTTGACGATGGCAGAACGGTTGTTAATCGCATTGATTATCTGATCGGATCGACACCTGAAAGCTCAATTGTCAAACTCACTTCAGGCCGATTAAACTCGGGAACATTTAATCATTTAAGGTTATCTTATCAAGATAATCAGCTAACAGGATTTATGCTAGTAGGGGCACGCAATCTAAAACCAATAAAAGTTATTCTTAAAAAGAAACAATAATAGGAGCATTCATGATCAATTTTACAAAACTTATTTTTTTAAATATTTTACTGTTTTCCCTAAACTCATGGAGCTTGCCGGTTGGAGGATTTAATCTAACTGAAAGTGGTTCGTTTGTATATGATGCTGACCCCACTGGTAACACCAAACTTGAAGCCCAAATAAAAGTCGATCAAGCTAGAAGTCTTGGCTCAAAACACATCGTTCTTAACATGGTCGGGAAAATGGTAACCGGAAGAGGGAACGAAGTTGTTTCGACAACCCCTCCTGCTGAAAAGTCAAAAGAAGTACAAAGAGTTATTCGCCTTATAAAATATATTAAAAGCCAGGGCTTAACTGTTGGAATCAGGCCTATCTTTTTTGTTGTAGGACCTAATGGCGAATTTCCTTACTACGAAACCTTAGCTTCAGGTCAAAAAAAATTATGGTGGCATGGCAACATTCAACCTCAAGATCCTAACCGTTGGTTTGACAGCTTTAGAACTTTTTTAGATGGCTATATGACAGTGGCAAAAATTGCAAAAGCTGATGAGTTTACTATTGGTGCCGAGCTTTATAGCATGACTGTCGGAATTGAAGACCAATGGAAAGAGTATCCCTATGGCTTTCCGGGACGATGGCTGGCGCTTTTACGATATGCTAAAACTAAGTTACCTAATACCCAAATTATGTACGATATTAATTTTACCGATGATAGCAACACCGAATCGGGATTTGAAAAATCAGGCGGAGAGCTTGAAAGATGGAGATATCGCATTGTTGATTTAGCAAGTCCCTCAAACCCCGAAGAGTTTGCCATTTGGACTGATTTAGTTACTTTTTGGAAAGAGCTAGATGCTGTTGGTATTGATATGTATAGAAGTTTAGCCAGTGCCAATCAAGAAATTCCGAAAGACTATACAAAGCTAGTGGAGCTTCTTAAACAAAGAGCCGATTCGTATGCTCAACAGCTAGATAATACAGTACTCGAAATTTCATCGGTAACTGAAGTTGATAAACAGCTTATTTTTAAAGAAATAGGCTACCGATCTGTTGAAAACGGATTTATTGATCCCTTCGTATACGCTTCAAAGAATTTAGGACAGCTTAATCTTATGCACCAAGCAGCGGCTTACGATGCTTTTTTGGCTGCCTTTTGGGATGCCGGATGGGGCTGGTTTGGCGGGGTTTATTTTTGGGATATCTCGATTGACCCAAGTATACACGGGCCTCTTGATAAAGGATTTAGCCCACTTGGAAAAGATCAAACTGAAAAAAATATTAAAAACCGATTTTTAAAGTAAAAATTAAAATATAGTTAATTTATGACAAAAACAGAGCTTGCTCAAAAAGTTTTTAAAGCCTCATACCTTACAGGAACCTTTAAACTTAGATCAGGTCAAATTTCGAATGAGTATTTTGATAAATATAAATTCGAATCTGACCCTGAACTTTTAAGATTATTAGCCAAACACATGGCACCTTTGATTTTACCTGAAACTCAAATTTTAGCGGGTCTTGAACTTGGCGGAGTCCCTTTAGCCACGGCCTTGTCGCTTGAAACGGGGATTCCTTTAATCTTTGTAAGAAAAAAAGAAAAACAATACGGCACTCAAAAAATTGCTGAGGGCCTTGAATTTTCGGGTAAAAAAGTTTGTGTTATTGAAGACGTGATTACCACGGGCGGCCAAGTTATTGAAAGCTGTCAGGAGCTTAAAAAACAAGGCGCCATGATTACTCAGGTTATAAGCGTAATCCTTAGAGGCTCCGGAAAAGAACTTGCCGAACAGGGTTTAAATTTAAATTCACTGTTTACCATGGATGAACTTAAAAATAGCGCTGTTCTTTAGCGTTACCCAATGTGCTCTCAAAAAATAAAATCAGTGGCTTTAAGGCTTTTAAGATTTTTAAGACTCTTTTTAGCTATTAAATCTTTCTAAAGCTTGATTTAAGCTGGTTAATTGAATTTTCAAACTGCTCAGTTGCGTCTTATCACTTTCAACAACATCAGCCGCTGCGTTTTTTATAAAGCTTTCATTTGATAAGCGCTTTTCAATCCCCTCAATACTTTTTTCAATCTTTTCTTTGGCCTTTTCAATACGTTTAATTTCTTCTGCAAAATCAACAAGTCCTTCGAGAGGGACAACCACATCAATTTGGCATTGGCCTACAACCACTGTCATAACAGCCGATTTTGATAAAGAGCCTTTTTCAAGAACTTGCAAATCAGAAATACGACCTATGGTACATATAACATGTCTATAGGCCGTTAGCACTTTTTGAGAAATCTCATCTTTTATTATCAATCTAACCGTCAGTTCTTTTGCAGGCGAAATGCGGTTTTCGCCTCGAATATTTCGAATGGCATGAAGCACACCTTTTAAAATTTCAACATGAAAAGCGGCCTCTGAGTTTGAGAGCGCAAATAAAGACTTATCTGCCCTAACCGTTGGGTACTCGTCTACCATACAAGAAGCTGCACCTTTATATGGTAACTTTTGGTACAGCTCTTCGGTAACAAATGGAATCATCGGGTGAAGAAGCCTAACCATACGGTTTAAAACAAGTGACATGATCGTTTGAGTGGCCTGCTTTTCGTCCACTTTGACCTCTTGAGAGGTCAAAATGGGTTTTGAAAATTCAATGTACCAATCACAATATTCATACCATACAAACTGGTATAGGGCATGAGCCGCATCTGAAAAACGATATTGGTCTAAACAACGATCGACTTCTGTTGTTACTTCTTTAAGCCGATTCAAAATCCACATATCAAAAATACTTAAATTGATGGCCTCTGGTAAAATTTCGACAGAAGAGTCTTTTACCGTAAAATCAGAAAGGTTACCCAAAACATAGCGGGTCGCATTCCAAAGTTTGTTGATAAAGTTTCGATAGCCCTGAAGCCTTTCTTCAGAAAATTTAAAATCTTTACCCGAGTGAATATGGGCCAAAAAGGTAAATCTTAAAGCATCAGCCCCATAAGACTCGATAAGCTGCACAGGATCAACTGAGTTACCCAAAGATTTTGACATTTTACGACCTTGAGAGTCTCTGACAAGCCCATGTAAAAAAACTTTTCTAAAGGGAACATCTCCCATAAACTCAAGACCCATCATAACCATTCGGGCCACCCAAAAAAATAAGATATCATGACCTGTTACCAAAACATTTGTTGGATAAAAAGTTTTGAGCGATTCAGCTTTCTGAGGCCATCCCAAGGTACTAAATGGCCACAGGGCTGAGCTAAACCAAGTATCAAGCACATCTTCGTCTTGGCGAAGGTCTAAAGAATTACACTTTTCGCAAACCGTGACCGTGCCTTCAGAAACATGAGTGTGGCCGCACTGATTACAGTACCATGCAGGGATACGATGCCCCCACCAAAGCTGACGAGAAATGCACCAATCTTCGATTATATTAAGCCAATGAAGATAAACTTTGGTCCAAGATTCGGGATCAATTTGTACCGTTCCTGTTTCGGCCACATGCCTTGCAGGTATTGCCAATGCCTCCATTTTTACAAACCATTGCTCAGATAAAAAAGGCTCAACAACGGCTCCCGTTCGAGAGCAATAACCAACATTATTAATATGGGGCTCTTCTTTATCTAATAGCTCCATTTGAGTGAGATCATTTAAAACAGCTTTTCGGGCTTGAGATACCGTAAGACCCTTGTATTGACCTGCATTTTCGTTTAGGTAACACTTAGTGTCTAATATATTAATGGGTGTTAGATTGTGTTTTTTACCAATTTTATAGTCATTAAAATCATGAGCGGGAGTAATTTTAACAACTCCCGAGCCAAAATCTTTATCAACATATTCGTCGGCAATAATTGGTATTTGCCTGCCTGTTAATGGCAACTCGACAGATTGCCCAATCCACTTCTTATATCTTGAATCTTCAGGATGAACGCATACAGCCACATCTCCCAGTAACGTTTCAGGACGGGTCGTTGCTACCACAAGGTAGCCTTGTTTGTTTACTAGGGGATAGCGAATGTGCCACAAGCTTGATTTTGTCTCTTTGTGTTCGACTTCTAAATCAGAAATGGCCGTCTGAAGGGGCCCACTCCAGTTAACTAATCTTGTCCCACGATAAATTAAACCCTTATTATAAAGAGCAACAAAGACTTTACGAACCGCTTGAGAGGCTCCTTCATCAAGAGTAAAAACGGCCCGATCCCAATCACAAGAACTGCCCAAGCTTTTCATTTGATTAAAAATACGGTTACCGTATTGATTTTTCCAATCCCAAATTTTTTCTAGAAAGGCTTCTCGACCTAGCTGTTCGCGAGTAACACCCTGCTTTTGAAGTTCTTTTTCAACAACGGTTTGTGTTGCTATCCCTGCATGGTCTGTTCCCGGCATCCATAAAGCGTTAAAACCACTCATGCGTTTCCAGCGAATTAAACAGTCTTGAATGGTTTGATCAAGAGCATGACCTAAATGTAAAAATCCAGTCACATTAGGAGGCGGAAGTATAATAGAAAAGGGGGGCTTAGTTGATTTATCTTGGGCCTTAAAAAAACCATTTTGCTCCCACCACAAATAGGTTCGTCCCTCTACATCTTGGGGGTTGTAACGCTCTGATAATTGATTTTCGCTCATGCTCTCACCTGTTTGATATTAATTAGATTTTTCTTTTACTTTTTTTAATTTGATTTGCATTTCAATTTGATCAAGGGTTTTTTGTCTATCGGGCTGTTTATCTTCTTTTGGGGCCTTCATAGGATCAATAATTTGAGGGGGTTGAAACAGCTTTTGATCAATTTCGGTTTGCGTGTCTTCGACAAAATCAGATGTAAAATGATCAATTTTAGGTGTTTTATAATTTCCAAAAAGGGTTAAAATAATACCCACCTGAGTTGAGTAACCCGCAGAACGCCCTCCCAGTGTTTGTTCCACAAAGCCACTCCACCTGGTTTGACTTCTTGGATTGAAATCCCATTTAACACCAAAACTTATTTTTTGCGGATTGACTGACATGTACTCATGACTACAACCATTGGCTAAACAATTCCAGTTTTGACGCTGCAAAACGAGCCCCGTTGATTCGGTTTCTTTACTGATTGAATCTAGGTATTGAAGGTAGGGATTTACTTTTGTTCCAAAAATAGAAATTTTTAGTCCCGCAGTGGCAATAAAAAGATCTGATAAGGTTGCACGTTTTTTATAGTTCAAATCAAAAAAGACCTCAGCCCATTTAAGTTTTGATAACGAATAAACTCCCATATCTAAAAATGAAACCCCATCAGCTACGGCCACAATGTCTTGATCAAGAGAGTTAGAGTAAAGAGTTTGATTAAACTTAAATCGAGGAATAAAAATCCACGACCTGAGGGGATAAAAAATGCGGTCCACCCCAAAACCTATGAGATGAAGCTGGCCATTTGTTCTTTGATAATTATTATTTTGGCTTTCTGCAAAGCCATACTCGGCAGAAATAAGACTTCCCCAACGGCCAATCGAGTAACGGAAATCTTGTGCTACTATATATTGTCTATAGGCATCCCCCGCGGGAAGCTTGTCATACCCTCCGCCTGAACTATCTAAATTAGCTGTGACAACTTTATATTTAAACAATGTTTCGCTTTCCCATTGATAAAAATATTCCATCGCTTTTGCATTTTGATGCAAAAGTAACCCACAAGCTAAAACAAAAAAAACAAGGTGCTTCTTTATCATTTCGTATTTATTATCCAAAGCCTATGGACTCAAAGCAAAACAAAAGTCACTTACAGATTATTTTTGCCACGGTGTTTTTATATTTACTTGGCTTTGGTATCATGATTCCGATTATGCCCATCATTGGTCGAGAGTATGGGGCAAGCCCTTTTGAAATTGGCCTTCTTATGTCTTCGTATAGCCTGATGCAGTTTATCTTTGCCCCTTTTTGGGGGCGTCTGAGCGATATTAAAGGCCGCCGCCCCATTTTGCTCTTTTGTTTGGCGGGAGAGGCCCTGAGTTATCTTATTTTTGCTTTTTCTTCGCATTTATATGGGCTGATGATTGCCCGTGCTATGGCGGGCTTTTTTGGTGCTAGCATTTCGACCGCTTCAGCTAGCATTTCTGATGTTACTCCTGACAAGGAAAGATCAAAAGGCATGGCTTTAATAGGCGTAGCCTTTGGTCTGGGTTTTATGCTGGGCCCTGTTTTAGGGGGCGGCTTTGCCCTTTTAGGCGAGGCACTTTTACCTGAAAAGGGACCTACATTTGGGATTCACTTTGCCTCAGGCTCGGTAGCCTTAATTTGTCTAATTACTTTTATTTTTGCCTGGCTCAGACTTAAAGAAACCGTCCATCTATCTAGGTCTAATAAGCGCTCGCCTTCCCATGAAAGAGAAACGCGACTTTCACTTTTTGGTAGATTCTTAAGAACTCCGATTATTGGCCCTCTTATTGGTAACTTTTTTTTAAACTCCTTAGCTATGTCAGCCATGGAAGCCACACTTATTTTATTTGCCGCCGACCGATTTGGCTGGGGAGTCAAAGAGGTCTCCCTTGGATTTGCCTATATTGGAACGCTTTCAACAATCAACCAAGGTTTTTTTGTAAGAAAAATTTTACCCTATTGGGGCGAAAAAAAATTATTAACCTTAGGGCTTTTCTTTCAGGTTATTGGCTATGGTTTTATTGGCTTTTCAACCTCAGTCCCCTGGCTTGGATTAGCCATGACTCTTTTAAGTATCGGTAACGGCTTTGTTAATCCTACACTTCTTGGTAGCATCAGTCTGCTTGCAAAAAGTTCAGAGCAAGGTGAAGCTCTTGGAACAGCCCAAAGCTCGGGCTCACTGGGCCGCATTTTAGGCCCTCTTATTGGCGGATGGGCCTATGGCCACCTAGGAATGTCATGGCCCTTTTTTATATCAAGCGGATTGGCTTTTTTAGGACTGTCATTAGTTAAAGTATTGGGGAAAAAGTTACCCGAAAATGCAAAAAATATTCAACCCAATCCCTTTCAAAATCTAAACTATTTTCAATTTAACAATTTAGTATTTAATCGCATTGGATTTATTTTACTTTACGAAGAGACTATTAATTTTGCTGAGCTTTATTCAGGCACCGAACTTGCCCATATTAAAAGATATTCCATTTCGATTAAAAGCCATTCAAAACCGAGCGAGTGGAAGTTACTTATCGCTGAAAGCAAATTACCTGAAGAGTTACCGGTTATTGTTTTAAAAAAACAAAATGAGGCTTCTATCAAAACGCTGGCACAATTTGGCAAGCTATTTCAAAATTTAAATATTTGCACAGTTCATGGGGGCTGGAATCAATTAAAAACTGAAGCTAAAGCTGAGATTCAGACTAAAGATGATACTGGGCTTTAAGCAAAGCAGAGATTCAGACTCAGTCTGATACTGAAATTGAGCCCATAGTGAAATAGAATTTTTGCAAAAACTAGGGCTGAGATTTTGACCTACAATGAGAACAGATTTTTAGTTTAAAATTATAGCAAAATAAAATTTAACCATGGATTAGGCTTACCGCTTGGGCTTGATTTAATCCCTTTATAAATACTCTTTTTTTTCGAGATTTATGGCCTTTAACTAACAATACCTCACATACATTTTTTTTTAGTCTCATCTCTAAAAACTCAATAAGTTCTTGATTGGCTTTGCCGTCAATCGGGGGAGCTGCAATTTTAATTTTAAAAAGCACAGCCTCTTGATCAAACAAAATAATTTGAGTTTTTTTAGCTCCTGGAATAATTTGAAAATCTAAGTAACACTCTGGCATTTTTTCACTCTAACATGTTTATTCATCGTCTATAAACATGTTATAATTATCCCATATAAATATTTTTTATTTAACCTCTAATATGAAACGCATTGCTTGAATTAACTTACTTTTTTCTTTTCAAGCTTTTCGATGGCCTCACCCCAAAAAGGATCTACGACTAGCTTTGGCTCTTGCTTTTCTTGACTGACCTGTTTTTCAGACCCAAATTGTTTGCCTTTTGCATCTTGTTTTACACTTTGAGCCTCTTGAAAGCTACCCACGCTTGGCTCTTTCTTTTCTGGCATTGAGCCTGCCCCAAAAGACACCACATCAGAACTTAGGCTTTTTTCAGATTTACTTTTGCTATACTTAGAAGCGTTACCCAAGGGGGCTTGCTTTTTAAATCGGCTTGGTTGAGTTTGGCTTGATTGATAACCTGATGGTTTTGCATAGCCTCTTGTTGACTGATTTTTACTGCTCTCAAAATGGTCATTTTTTGCGCCCCTTTCGCTTTTCATACTGACATGACCACCTAAATCTTTCGAGGCATTCATACTCTCTTTGTACTGATCAGAGGGGCTTTCAGGTTTAGCAGAAATCCAATGATTAAACTGAGTAACAGAGGAATATAATTCATCGGCAATATTTTTTAGTTCTGATGAGGCTGATGTTAACTTTTCACTTGCTGCGGCGTTGCTTTGAACGACCTGATCCAGAGTATTCATGGCTGATGAAATTTGGGATATCCCTTGCGATTGCTCTTGAGAAGCAACAGAAACTTCTCCGTTAACACTAGCTAATTTTTTTATTGAATTTGAGAGAACCCCAAAATCAGTTACGATATTTTTTGTTAAGTCATAACCATCATCAACATGGTTATCACTTTCTTGTATGAGACCTTCAATTTCTTTAGCTGATTGGGCGCTTTTTTGAGCCAGAGCCCTGACCGCATCGGCAACAACAGCAAAACCTCGGCCCTGATCTCCCGCTCGTGCCGCCTCAACTGCTGCGTTTAAAGCCAATAAATTAGTTTGAAATGCGATATCATCAATAACCGTTACTATTTCATTTATTTTTTTTGAGGAAGCCCTGATATTTTCCATCTTTTTTTGAAGATTATTAAGCGCCTCAAGACTGTTTTCAACTTGTTTACTTCCTTCAGACGAAAGAGTGTTACCCTCAATAGATCTATCTGTATTAAGTTTAACTTGGCTTGACATTTCTTCGAGCGAGGCCACGGTCTCTTGAAGACTAGCCGCCGCCTCAATACTGGCCTCTGACAATCCACTGGAGTTTAAAGTCAGCCCCTCTGTTGTTGTTATTATTTTTTTTATATGCCCATCAAATGCGGAAACTCTCGTGTTAATATTGCGATACAGTTTAACAGACAATAAAATAAAAAGTGAAAACTGGGTTAGCAATACAGCTCCTGCAATTATATACAAATAACTTTCGGGCCATTTTAGTAAGTTTTTATTTTCAAAGAGCATAAACAATCCCATTTGCGGAATCGATGCCAGCATAAACAACCATAGAAAATGCCTTTTTAAACTCGCTTTTGATTGTGACATAAAATCTATCTCCTTATATCCAACTTATCTAAACTGATCTAAGTTTATCTTAATTTTAGTAATTCAACTTTTCTTAAGACTCTTTACGGAATAAAAATAAAAAGATTAACCCTCTTTCGTTTTATAAGTTTTGTTTTCATTGGTGATTTAGATTTTAGTCTAGCTTTTATAAGCTATAATTTTATTTATAAAACATCTTAACTAAACATTATTCAGAATTAAATTATTTTTTGTTAATCTAGTCATAAAATAACGAAGATGACCTCAGATCAGGCGACACAAAAGAGACATAAATCTAGCGCCAGTAACAATTTTATGAAAGTAACTCTATGACATAAGAAAATGATTGAGCCATTTTGAAACAGAAATAAGCGCTAGCCCCTCAATTGAGGTCCAATCTTCGCAATCAATCGACTCAAATAAAGTAATGCCTCGCTTTTCGAGCTTATATGAACCAGCGCAGTCCATGGGTAAATCATGATTTATATATTCAATGATTTCTTCATCAGACAGGGGCCTCATCTTGAGTTTAGCTTCGACCACCCATGAGTGGCCATTTTGAAGATTTAAATTGATGTTTTTATTTTTATGATCGCCTAGCTTAGCAGTTAGGATGGTCATTGCTGTTATCAAGCGGTGGGTTTGACCTTGCAAATGTTTTAATGTTTCAAATGCGACCTCAAATGTATGAGGTTTGCCATAAGTTTTGTTACCATAATAAAGCAATTGATCTGAACCAATAATAATTGCTTCGGGGTACTGATGGATTAAACTTTGCGCTTTTTGTTGAGATAAAAATTGAGCTATTTTTTCGGGCTTATCTTGGCTCACCTGCGACTTCAAATTTTCTTCATCAACCAAAGGGGCTTGAGCTAAAAATGGGTAACCCAATCGCTCAAATAGCTGTTTTCGATAGGGGCTTTGACTTGCCAATATAATTTGCCGGTGATTCACTTTTTATTCCTTTCTTAGTTCCACTAACTTAACTTAACCCTAAGTCTGGTCTGGTCTGGTCTGATTTGCCTTGCCCTGCCCTGCTCTGGTCTGCTCTGGTCAACTTTTTTTACTCATCTTATCTATATCTATATCTTTGTCTTATCTTTACCCATAACTGAAACATTGGCTAAGCGAGATCCCAACAAAAGTCTAAGCAAAGTCTAGTAAAATCCCAAGTCAAAAATTGGCTCTTAACCATTACGATTTATTTCCGAAAGAAACAATAATGATTAGCCTAATGATGATTAGCTTTAGACAGCCATTTATTTTTTTAACAATTATCTTTACTCTATTGGCATCATGCTCAAGAGAGCAAATGGGTGATGTTTTTTCTGAAAGCTATAATCCCGAATTTTCTTGTGGCTTTGTTCAAAATACCTATGAAGAACGCGTGTCGTGGAAGCACAACCTCCCTGTCGTATTATATATTCACGAATCGGTGCCAAAAGAATTTGTACCTCAAATTGAATCCGCAATTAAAACTTGGGAGCTGGCCGTTGGTTATCCGCTTTTCAAAATGGCTTCTGCCAGCCTTGAAGGGCCACTCAAGCCCCGACAAGATGGGTTTAATATTATCTATTGGATGGATACATGGGAAGACTCAAAGGATAAGGAGCAGGGGCGCACCTCTATATACTGGATGGGAGATCAAATAAAAGAGGCTGATATTCGCATTAATGCAAAAGATTTTACTTATTACACGGCCTTTTCAGACTCATCTGATTTGGCTGTATCAACTGACACAAATAACCCCCAAGGAAGTTCATCCACCACTCACCCAAAAAGCATTCATTTTGAATCCCTTATTCTGCATGAGCTGGGACACGTATTAGGGCTGAGCCATACCGAGCAAGGAAATAGCGTTATGGCCCCAACCCTGGCAGCAGCCACTGAGCGTTCGGCTTTAGCCGAAGTCGATGTTCAGTCTATGCGATGTGAGTATCCACTATGACAGATTATTTAAGTTGTTTTTTAGATATTTTGAATTCTAAACTTTTATTCCCCAATCAAGGATGAATTTATGAAAACTCGCCCCTCCCTAGCTAACCCCACAAAAATCGAAACCGATTGCTCGCCCGATTTCAATACTGTTATTCCCATACAAACTAAAGAAATTTTAAAAAAATTGAGCGAGCTCGAAACTCTTCAAAGACAGTCCCGTTTTTTATTTAAAGAAATTAAAATTTGGACAAG
>DYOP01000003.1:12230-55894 GCA_020720425.1 Bdellovibrio sp.
AAACTCTTCAAAGACAGTCCCGTTTTTTATTTAAAGAAATTAAAATTTGGACAAGTCCTAAAATTAGGTAGTCGCCCCTAAAAAATAACTTACCTGTGATCTGTGCAAAACTTTTTTCAGCATCAACTAACTAATTTATAAAGTAACATCTAAATCAATTATAACTGGACAGTGGTCAGACCCTAAAACACTATCAAGAATGTCGGCACTTAAAATCTGACTCGTCAGCTGGGGAGTATAACAAATAAAATCAATTCTCCACCCTCGGTTATTAACCCGGGCCAGCTCTCTATAGGACCACCACGAGTAACGATGCTTTTCATCGGGATGAAAAGCTCTAAAAGAATCAACAAATCCAGAATTAAAAAAATACTCAAACCAAGCCCTCTCTTCGGGCAAAAAACCACTTTCATTAGCTAACCGAACAGGGTCATAAACATCTATTGGTTTAGGAGCGACATTGTAATCACCAACAATAATAATGGGTCTATTTGATTTTAATTTGGGTTCAAGGTGAGTCAGCAAGTCAGTTAAAAAAGCCTGTTTAAATTGATGTCTCTCTTGGCCGCTACCGCCATTAGGAAAATATATATTATACAAATCAAAGTTTTTATATTCGGCTATAATAATTCGCCCTTCTAAATCATACTGACTTTGCCCCCATCCATTTTTAAAACTTTTAGGTTGAGTTTTACAAAATACAGCCACACCCGAGTAACCTTTTCTTTGAGCCGAAGACCAATAGTAATAAGGATACCCTAACGATTTTATTTCATCAGAAACTTGTTCAATATGAGCCTTGGTCTCTTGCAAACATAAAATATCGGGACTTACGCTTTGAACAAATTGCATTAGCCCCTTTGGATATGAAGCCCTTATCCCATTGACATTCCAACTGACTATTTTCAATTTAAACCTCTTTCTTTTCAAAAATTTAGGTTCTATGGACAAGTGAAATTTATGGATCTAAGCCACATGTGATATTTATGGCTCTACGCCATAAGTGATATTTATGGCTCTACGCCATAAGTGGCTTTTATACCTCTACGCCACAAGTCACATTTAATTTAATAAAACCACTTTTAAAAAATTTATAATAAACTTTACCAATGAAACTTATTTATCACCCGAGTCTTTATCAGGAGTCAACTTTAGAACTGTCCTCGTTTTTAAACTTAGACATTCAACAAACTCAACATTTACTTCAAAAGCCTCTTATCTCGGACTATGAATTATGTTTACCCGTTCAGGTTTATAAAACCCTATCTCAGTTTGCCAAAACTTTAGAGCTTATGACCCAAATGGACTCTTATCAAAATTTGCTTTGGAGCCGCGCACCCGATAATTTTCAAAAATTAAAGGCTCCTACCCCCCTCAATCCAGGCTTTAGCGGGTGTTTAGATTTTCATCTTGATCCTATGACTGGCGCATTAAAACTTATTGAGGTTAATACAAATGCCTCATTTTATGCTCTGTCTTTATTTTTAAAAACAAAGCATAAGCATTTTTCCCCACTGGGTCCGCCTGAACATTCAGAAGAAGAGATTAAAAAAAATTTTTATCAGGTGATAAATTCGAATATGATCAATAGAATTTTTATTACGGATGACATGCCAGAGCAGCAAAAACTTTATATTGAGTTTTTAATCTATAAAAAACTTTTTTCTGATTGGGGACACGAAACCCAAATTGCTGATATTCGAGAGCTTCGGCCCACGGATGGAGATTATATTTATAATAGGTCCACTGATTTTTATTTAACTATTCCTGAAAGCCAAAATCTTTTTAACTTCTGGATGAGTAACCCACTTAATGTCACCCCCAACCCCATAAATTATTATTTTTTTGCAGACAAACAAAGGCTTATTGACTGGACTTCGGATGAGTTTTTACAAATTTTAAATATAAAAAAGGAGTTTGAAAGCTTAGCTCCCTTTTTACCCAAGTCTTTGCCTATGAACCAGGCTCATAAAGAAGAACTATGGCATGACCGAAAAAAATGGTTTTTTAAGCCACAAACCTCTTTTGGCTCTCGAATGACCTACCGAGGACAATCGATATCAAAATCACATTTTTCTATGATGTTTGATAATACTCATGGCCCCTGCATTGCCCAAGAGTTTGTTCCGGCAGGCGAGCTAAGCAGCCCCCATCATGGAAACATGAAGTTTGATCTCAGATGCTACTATCACCAAGGCAATATTAACCATTGTGTGGCCCGTATTTATCAAGGCCAAGTAACTAATTCAAAAACACCGGGTGGTGGCTTTACCCCTATCCATTGGGAATAAAGACTTGTTACCGATTCGGGCAGGGGCAATCGCTACAGAAACAGTGACAGACAGTGATACCCAGACAGTAGTGATACCAGGCAGCAGTGATACCCAAGCCGTTACCAAATGAGTTAGGTAACAATTCTTTTGACTAGTTTTAAACCTTGTTACCATCCTTTTATTGACCATCGAGTCATTTAGCTTTTAACTGGTCTCAACGGGAGGTTACCATGGAAAAAGAAGCGAAAGATAAATTTTTAACACAAATTGCGACTAAGTACGAAAAAGCTGACAGAACAGAGCGATCTACACTTTTAGATCAAGTTGTTTCGAAGCTTAAAATTCACAGAAAAAGTGCAATCCGAGCACTCAGAGCCTTTATTTCACCTGCTCCAAAAAAGACAGCCACTAAGAGCACTAAATCGACAAAAGCAACTAAAGCCAAAAAGACAGTTAAGGCTAAAAGTCCTGCTAAGAAAAATAAAAAATCTAAAAAGTAATTTTTGATCTCATATTAATCAGGGCAATCGATTACGAAAAAATCTTTGCCCTGTTTTTTTGTTTTCTTAAGTGGCTTACACATTCAGACCAAAGTTGGCGTTACCAAATTTAGCCTAGATAATGTAGCTGGGGTTACAGTTTTACTGCGCCGTTAACAATGCTACATCTGACGGATAAGACCTATCACTTGCCCTTCGATTTGCATTTCATCAAAGCTAATAAAGCGGGAGTGGTATTGAACATTAGCTGGTCTGAGCTCTATTTTATTGTCGTTTTGCTTATATATTTTTTTAACTGTAGATTCGTCATTGACGGTAACCACGGCTGTCATTCCTGTTTGAAATTCATTATTTTTAGAAACAATTAAAATATCGCCGTCAAGTATTCCGCTATCAATCATAGACTCTCCCGAGACTTCAACAGCAAAAACATCTCCTCGACCTTTGACCATTTGCTTTGAAACAAAAACATGCCGATCAAACATTTTATACTCAATACCCCGGCCTGCGGCCACTTTGGCTTGAACAGAAATTTTAACGCCTAAAAAAGACTCCCCCTCCTCATTAGAATAAGGAAAAGGATTATTAGAATTTTTTGAGGAAAAAGACGATCCTTCGTCATACAACTCGGGATCAACTTTAATGTGAATTGCTCTTTTTTGATTAGGAAACAAATCGATATAATTTTTCTTTACAAGTTGTTTAATATAATTTTGAACGGAGTTAACTGAAGCATATCCAAAATGAGTTTGAATTTCGGTATAAGTCGGGCTCATTCCGTTGGTTGTTAGATAGGTTATGATAAAAGATAAAATTTGCTTTTCATTTGAAGTTAATGAGGGAAGTTGGTTTGACATAGCCCCCATTGAATATGAAAATTATATGTAAATCAAGTGATATTAATAAGATACAAGGGGCTTGATTTTTTGAGCAGATCATTGTTTGATGGGCTATGGATTTTAAAAACTTAAGTCCCAACGATATCCAAGAATTAAGGGTTAAACTCGGTTGGTGTCGCTCAGAGCTGGCCTTAAAGTTAAATGTCGATCTTGAAACCATTTATAAATGGGAATCAGGTCAATCCGCTCCAAGCCTTCCTGAAACTAAAATTATAGAAGGTATTTTTTTAAAAAGTGAAACCGCTTTGCTCGATCTAGTCCAATCTTCTAGGCTCGATGCAGACTAGTAATAAACATTTATTTGTTGTCGATGCCAGTTCCCTTTTGTTTAGAGCTTTTTATGCCATACCACCGTTAAATTCGCCTGAAGGCCTGCCCGTTAATGCTCTTTACGGCTTTTTAAATATGATTTTCAAATTAGAAAAAGACTTCAAACCTGACCAAATGATTTTCTGCTACGATTCAAAAGAAAAAGGCGAAAGATATCGTATTTATCCTGAGTACAAAGCCAATCGAGGCAGTATGCCCGAGGATCTAGCCCTTCAAATCCCTCTTATAAAAAATTCGGTCGAACTTTTAGGTTACCCAAGCCTTGAGTCTTCGGGGGTAGAGGCCGACGATCTTATTGGCTCTCTTTGTGAGTTGGCTAAAAAAAAGTACGAACGAGTGACCATTATTTCGGGAGATAAAGATTTTGCCCAGCTGATTGATAATCAAGTACAAATGTATGACTCCATGAAAAACATAACCTATGATTTTTCAACAGCTCAAAAAAAATGGGAAATCCCTCCCCATCAAATGATTGATTATCTAGCTCTGGTCGGAGACTCCTCTGACAATATTCCTGGAGCCAAAGGGATTGGGCCAAAAAGTGCGATTCGCCTTTTAACTGAGTTTAATTCGATTGATGAGGTTTACCAAAATCTTGATAAAATAGACTCCTCGCTTAAAAATAAATTAATTCAGTCCAAAGAAATGGTTTATCTTTCAAAAGATCTTGTTACCATTCGAACTTCGATAAATCTTGATTCAAATATTTTTAATCATCAAAAATATGAATTTCAAAACTCACATTTGTTTTTAGAATTTCTAGACAAATTTCAGCTTAGAACTTTAAAAATCTCTTTTAATGAAATTTATTTGACTCGAAAATCAGGTGCTACTTCTAAAGATAACTTAAATATAGCATCTGAGGCCAGAACAAATCACAACCAATCCGCAAGCAACCTAGAGCAAGTTTTGCCAAATCAAAATCAAATTTCGAGCTATACAACATTTGACAAAACATCAGATTTAGATGCTCTTAATATTTTTAAGCCCCATGCAACCCTGCTGCTTTTTTCTTATAAGGATAGATTTTTATTTTCATCTCTCAATGCAAACTTAAACTTATCGCTTAACCAAACCCCAAGCCTATCGGAGTGGGTGGCCTATCAGGGAAGCCCCTCCGAGTTTTTGCAATGGCTTATTGGTCACTCTTTTTTAATTGTTACCCATTCATCAAAAGATATTTACCACCAAGTTAAAAGCGATCAAATAAAAGTCATTTTTGATTTTAGTTTATCTTCTTATATTTTAAACCCCTCGGCCCCTCATGACTTAAAAACCTTATGCCTAGCCACGGCTTTTGATAAAAACCCTGAAAATATTGATTTTTCTAAGCTTGAGGTGGATCAACTTGTTATCGCATTTGCTCTTTCGATTTATATAAAACTAAATCAACAAGTTAATTCATTTAATTGGCTGTTATATGAAATTGAAATTCCCTTAGCCCGTATTTTATTTAATATGGAATCGGCGGGGATTAAAATTGACCGCTCTTGGCTTATCGAAGAAAGTCAAATTTACTCTGAACAACTTAAAACTCTAGAAAAATTAATTTATGATCAGGCCGGCGAACCCTTTAATGTGGCTAGCCCCAAGCAAGTTGGCCATATTCTTTTTGAAAAACTCAAACTTCGCGCCATAAAAAAAACAAAAACAGGTTACTCAACTGATAACGAGGTTTTAGAAGAGCTCAAAGGCGATCACCCCATCATCTCTCATTTGCTCGAATATAGAGAGCTTTCAAAGTTAAAATCGACATACCTTGATCCTTTGCCATTATTTGCTGACCCAAATGATCGCATTCATACGACCTTTCAGCAAACGGCTACGGCAACCGGAAGGCTCTCTAGCCAAAACCCTAATTTGCAAAACATTCCGATTAGAACCCCGCGGGGCGTAAGACTCAGACAGGCTTTTATCGCTGATAGTAACTGCTTATTAGGCTCATTTGATTATAGCCAAATCGAGCTTCGCATTTTAGCCCATATGTCAAATGACCCAGGCCTATTAAGTGCCTTTGGTAACAATGAAGATGTGCATGCCATTACAGCTTCACAAATTTTCAATAAATCCCTTGAACTTGTTACCCCTGAAGACCGAAGAATGGCAAAAGCCGTTAATTTCGGAATTGCTTATGGGCAAGGGGCGTTTGGGCTTTCACAAACATTATCAATCCCACGAAAGCAAGCCCAAGAAATTATCGAACAATACTTTATTCGTTTTCCCTATGTAAAAAATTATATTTCTAGCTCAATAGAGACTGCAAAAAATCAGGGTTATGTTGAAACCATTTTTGGAAGAAGAAGATACTTACCCGACCTTAATTCTAAAAATCCTATGATGCAAAAATTTGCGCAAAGAGCGGCCATAAACGCGCCTATTCAGGGAACAGCGGCTGATATCGTAAAAAAAGCAATGATTGATATTTCTAATAACTCACAAATTACGAGTCAAATTTTACTGCAAATCCATGATGAGCTTATAATCGAAGGCCCCATTGATATACTCAAACAAGAAGCACCGCTGATTTCTGAAATCATGCAAAATACATTTAAATTAAAAGTGCCTTTGATTGTTAACTTTGGCTTAGCTAAGAACTGGCAACTAGCTCATAGTTAAAAACAAGCGCGCATCTAACCAGAGGACACCCAAGGAACTATTAATTTATTCGATATCCCACCCTGTTACTTTGCCAGCTTCAATATAAACCACTCGTTTTTGTTGCTTAAAGCCTTCACTTGTAGAAAGTTGCTTTTTATAAATCCAGCGTGCATTTTTAAATTCTTTTAACCCCGAAATAAAGACTTCGCCTGGTTCTCCCCAAGATTTAGCAAGTAAGTCTTGATTCATTCCGATGGCAATATCTTGAGCTTTGACCGTTTCAGAAAACCTACGTTCTTGTTCTTGGGGACGAGTCCAAAACTGAACCGAATTTAACCAAAGCTGCCTTTCTTTAAAAGACTTTAAAGATAAAAACTCAACCTGCTCTTTTTTTGAAGAAAAATAAGGGAGAGCTTTTGAGTACTGCAAAAGCTCTTGATTACCAATTATCCCATTTTCTAAATTTTTAAGAGCTAGATCTAAGTCCTGATCTTGATTTATCAAGTTAGCGCCTAAAAGATTTTCATTTTGAATATAGCTACTTCTGGGCTGAGTTTTAAGTTCAACACAACCCATTGCTACAAGCCATAAACCCAAAAAAAATAAAGCTGATTGTCTCACCATTTAAATGGTAAGTTATTTTTTTTTTCATATCAACAGGCTTCTTTCGTCTTTAGCTACCGTTAAAGTAAAGCTTAATATCTATCAATAACTTTGACTCTGCCGCGAATTAAAAAATAAAATAATCAAGTGCAAGAAAAAAGTTTAAACTCAAATAAAGATGATACCCTAGGACTTAGCGAAGAAGAAATTGCTGAAGTCAAACAGCTTGATGACGCCCTAAACGAAGAAAACCCAGACCTTATTCATGAACTTTCCGATATTAACTCTCAGGATATTCAGAACGTTGCGCTTGAGTTTGAGCACGAATCTAAAAAATCAAAACTTAAGGAAAAGTTAACCGTAATACTATTTAAAGCTTGGATGCAAACACGCATTTGGTCTTTAAATTTATTTTACTTTCTAAAATCCAAAGTTAAATCTGGCTCAAGCCTAGCGGCACTCGAAATTAAAAATAAACTCAATCATGGGTTATCAAAAATAACAAAACTAACGACTAAACAAAAAATAGTTTTTGTTTTGATTTTAATTTTTGCATTGAGCGTTCCTTTTTCGATTCAAGTCCTGCTTAACTGGGTGAAATTTGCTAGTGTAAAAACCATTACTGATCTTTCAATTTTGGCTGATAATCGTTTTGAAATGACAGAAGACGAAAAATTTGAAAGTTATTTTAATTCAAAAAGAACCCCTGTTAACTTGTTACTTTTTAAAACCATAGTAACTAATATAAAACCTTCCGAAAACTCAAGCCCTAATCCGATGTTTGCAGGTGAGCTTTTTTTTGAAGCTATAAATCCTCATGTCTTGGCCGAAATCAAAGCAAAAGAAGCCTTTTTCGTAGATCTTATTAGAACATTTACAGAAAGTTGGGACTATGATGAGCTTTCTACTCAGCAAGGCAAAAAGCTTTATCTTGATGAGCTAAAAAAAGAAGTTCAAAAACATTTATCTAAAGGGTTACTTAGCGCAATTTTATTTAAAAGCTTAATTATTAAACCATAAGTACTCATGCCTTAAAATAATTATCTGGCTATTACAAAAAGCCTGGGCGCTGGCCTTCTTAATTGATCAGCCGGCTATTCAGGCTTACTTTCAATTATGTTTTCAGAAAAATCAGGCTTTTGCGAGTTACTGTCAGTTGTCGGCAAAACTTGCGTAAGTTCGCCAACAACCAAAATAAGGCTCAACATAGTCAGTGGTATGGTAACTAAAACTCCGACCCCTAAAGCAAACAATCCTAAAAGATTAATCATCAACAAAAATGTCACAAAACCAGCAAACCACCACCATCTTCCTTTAACTAAATCCATTGATTTTTGAATGCTATTCCATACTTTGGGATCTTCTGATAAGACAAAAAGTGGATAGGCTAAAATCCATGAAATAGAAACCCAAACTCCAGGAACAACAAAAAAGATCAGACCCAACACAATAGCAAAAGAATGTATAAACTCTAGAAAAAGCGCATTAAGGAGTCGATTTAAAGTAAGAAATGACCAAAAAAAATCTTGATAATTAATCTCTCTTTTTTGACTCAGTTGATAGATCATTTTTAAAAAACCCAAATGAAATAAGCTTGAAAGAATACCGCCAGCCACAGGAATCGAGCTAGAAACAAGACTTACAACAATAAGTAACGAACTTAGCCCCAAATATAAAGGTAAGTTACCCATTATAATATCCCAAGACATTGACAGGTAAGTTCTATAATTTTTCATTCTGATTTCAACCCCAACTTTTTTAGAAATTTAATAACTAATCTTCAAGATACGTATAACCCGACAACCCCTCTTCAAAAAACTTAATAATTTGCTTAGCATCGGGTTTTGATAGGCAACCTTTTTTAATAGACTCCTCTGATGCACGCCTAACCTTTTCCATAAGATTGTGCTGCAAATACTGAACATAACTTAGCACTTCTGACACCGAATCTCCAGGGATATAATGATCTAAATGATAACCCCCTTGATCATCGAGAGAAACATGGACAGCATCGGTATCGCCAAATAAATTATGCAAATCACCTAAAATCTCTTGATAAGCGCCCGTTAAAAAAAGCGCCATATAATATGATTCACCCTTTTTTAATTCATGCAGGGGCAGAGTTGGTCTGGTCTCACCGCTACTCCCTTCGATAAAGCGATCAATTTTGCCATCTGAATCGCATGTTAAATCGGCAAGTGTTGCAAATACAGTTGGTGTTTCATCAAGTCGATGAATGGGCATTACAGGAAAAATTTGATCAACGGCCCATAAATCAGGAATGGATTGAAAAATTGAGAAATTGCAAAAATAAGTGTCGCACAATTCTTGATTTAATACAGATCGAATATGGTCAACGTCATCTTGTCCTGAACTAATCTGAATCATTTTTGTGGCAATAGCTAAATACATAGCCTCACCCCAAGCTCTTTGTTCTAAAGATAAAACGCCATAAACAAATAACTGTAAAAACTCTTGTCTTAACTGACTTAAATCATTAAACGACTCATTCAGAGTTTTAGGGCTCAGTTTGTCAAAAATATACTGCATATCTTGCAGCACTTGATGTTCATTTCGAGTGACCCTTTGAGGGGGTTCGGTGCGAATCAGCTTATTATTTCCGGTAACATTAAATACTAAAACAGAGTGGTGAGCTGACAGGTAACGCCCCGATTCGCTGATGATATCAGGATGCGGCACTCCTTTTTCGTCACACAATGACTGCAATGCCGCAACAACGTCATTGGCATACTCTTGAACACTATAATTAACTGATACGTCTGAAGCTCCTGATCCATCATAATCAATCCCTAAGCCTCCTCCCACATCAATAAATTTTAAATTACTCGCGCCTAGGCGATAAATTTCTGTTAAAAATCGTACGCCCTCTTTGAGTGAAGACTTAATGCTTTGAATTTTTGGAATTTGCGAACCAATATGAGAGTGGATGAGTTCTAAGCAATCAAGCATATCGTTTTGCTTAAGTTTATCAATCCCCTCAAAAATTTCGACACTCGTTAACCCAAACTTAGATCTAGCCCCAGAGCTATCAACCCAGCGCCCTGCGCCTTGAGAGTTAAGTTTTACACGAAATCCAATATGGGGCTTTATATTATACTTTTTAGAAGCGGCAATCAAAATATCTATCTCTTCAAAACGGTCTACAACAATAATTGGGTAACGACCAATCTTTTGCGCCAATAGTGCCGTTTCAACATATTCACTATCTTTAAATCCATTACAAATAATTAAAGCATCAGGATCTTCAAGCATTGATAATACAACCAATAGCTCAGGCTTAGAGCCCGCTTCTAACCCAAGACCATGGGCCCGCCCATGCCTGAGTAACTCTTCTAACAGATGTCTTTGCTGATTAACCTTGATTGGGTAAACACCTCGGTAACGCCCCTGATAACTGTGTTCTTGAAAGGCATTTTTAAAACAACTATTAATTTGATCCAACCGATGCTTTAAAATATCAGGAAATCGAACCATAACAGGAACCCGCATCCCTCTGTCTAAGAGGTCTTGCGTAAGCTCATAAAGATCTAAACTTTTACCAAAATCAATACCGTTACCACCTTCGGGGGTAACAATAACTCGGCCTTGTCCATTAACTTTAAAATAGGGATCTCCCCACGAGGTAATTGCATAATTTTCTGCATTTTGCTCAACGATCGTACGAGTGTCTAAAGCATCCAAATTTTTTACTCCTTAAAATTTAAAAATATAACGGTTCAAAACACAAAAAACTTTACTTAAGCTCAATTAAAACAAGAAATCTGTAGCATTTCACCTAGCAAATCAAGCTTAAATCTAAGCTCGACTAAAAGCCAAAATCACGAATCTATTTTGTCATTATCGAAAACTCATTTTAATCTATTTAGATGGAATCGGCTTCACCAAAAAACTTGCCAACTTTGTTAGATTTAAATCGAACAAAGAAAATATTGATTATCGACGATGATCAAAGTGCTATTGATATTATGAGCATGGCCCTAAGCTGGGAAGGGTACCAAATTGAGAGCTGCCTTTCGGGAGCTGAAGCCAAAACCCACCTTAAAAACAATCGGTTTGATTTAATTTTACTCGATATTAATCTTCCTGACATTTCGGGTTTTGAACTTCTTTATTTAACAAAAAAAGAAGTGAGTGCATTTACTTCTGTTATTTTTGTTTCGGGCGAAAGCACAACCGAATCGGTGGTCAAGGGCCTTGATCAAGGCGCAGATGACTATATCATTAAGCCTTTCACGCCGGCTGAGTTTTTAGCTCGCATTCGGGCTCAGCTAAGAATTAAAGACCTCACTGACAGATTAACTGAGGCCAACATCAAACTCCAAGAGCTTGTCGAAATTGATGACCTCACTGGGCTATTTAATATGCGATCAATCTATCAAAAACTTGAACTCGAAATCGAAAGGGCCCGCCGATACAATCGAGAGGTTTGCGTGGTTATGCTCGACATGGATCATTTTAAATCGGTCAATGATGGGCATGATCACCTTTTTGGATCATTTGTTCTATCTGAAGTCGGTAAAATCATTTCAAAAGTCGTGCGTAATATTGATATTGCTGCAAGATATGGGGGAGATGAGTTTTTAATTATTTTGACTGAAACAAATGAGTCAGGGGCCTACTCTTTTTGTCAAAGATTAAGAATGACAATCGAAAGCTACCTTTTTAAAAACGGGCCTGACGAAATTAAATTAACCGCCAGTATTGGGTTTGCAATTACCGAGCCTGCCCATTTTTTAATTGATGGCCACAACCTTGTGCGTGCCGCCGATAGATCACTCTATAAAGCTAAACATGATGGAAGAAACCAAGTTAAGGGACAAAAACTTGTTACCGAGACCGAAAGCTCGAATCCGCAATAAAAGTTCTAGTAATTAATATCTGAGGGCTTATCAACATTTGATTGCCTTTGAATTATAACTTTTTGGACAACAACCCCTTGAGCCTTTTTAGACTGAGTCACATTCCAAGTTAATTCAAAAATATTTTCCCCTAAATTTAAATCAATAAAATCGGTTTGAAATATTTTTTTGGCATTGAAAAGCGTTCCGCTATATCCATTGGTCAGATTAGTAACAGATAGAAGTTTAAAATTTTGAGGGGCTTGCCCTTTAATTTGAAGTTTTCGTGATCCTACGACCCAAGTGGACGGTAAACTTGCAGGACTTCTTTGCCGATCTGAATTTTCATTGGGAAAGTCTTTTAAGGTAATAATCTGAATCCCTGATCCCTGATCTTTAACTTTTGGATTTTCAGTATTTATTTTTTCAGAAGCCAGCGACCTATCAATTTGGTCGGTCAATTGATAGATTTGCCGCACGACTTCGTCTTTTTGAGTAACTCCCCAAAAACTAAACATAAAAAAAATTAATAATACAAAATATTTATTTTTACTTAATACGCCCATCAATTAGGGTGTCGGCAGTATTTTGACAGGTCTTTAGTGTTTTTTTAAAAAATGTGCCAAAAGTATGTTGGCAGCTCCTGCCAATGGTATTGAAATAATCATACCTAAAGCGCCTAATAAATGCCCCCCTAAAAGAATGGCGCTTATAACCACCAAGGGATGGAGTCTTACAATTTTAGCTACTAAAAAGGGAACCAAAATAACCCCATCAACCACCTGAACCAACAGATACAAAGCCAAAGATAAAACCAGAATTTGCATGGGATTTGGCTGACCTAGAGCCAGCAATCCCACGGGAATAAATGAAATAACAGGGCCAATATACGGTATAATATTTAAAACCCCTGCAAGCAGACCCAGTAAAAAACTAAAGGGAATTTCAAGAAGGTAAAGACCAAAGGCCGTTAGTATTGAAATAATTATGGATTCGATGATTCGAGCCCGAATAAAGCCCCCCAATTGCTGATCCCATAAAATCAAAATGGTTTCAAAAAAATTTAAATATGAGGGAGGTACCATTTTTTTAAAACCACTTGTCCAACTGGGCCCTTCGGTAACAATAAAGTAAGAAAACATCGGAGCTAAAAATAAAAAGGCTAAAGATCCTGACAAATAAGAAGAAGAACTTGATAATAGTTTAGAGCTATTTTCAAATAAAAATGTAGTTACCCGAATGGCCTGACCACTGATTGAAAACCCAAAGTTTTGAGTCAACCATTGATCCCAGCTAGGGATGAGAGCTAAAAATTGATTTACCAAAATTGGCATTTCTTGACCCAACAATGTCATTTGATTTTGAACAAACGGAAAAGCTAAAACAAGGGCTAAAATCAACAAAATAGAAGATAAAATAAAAACAATCTGTGCTGATTTCTTCCATCCCCAACCTAATTTATTTTGAATTTGATGAATAAGCGGGGCATAAAAATAAAATGTTACCAAACCAATAACAGCTGATGGCAACACATAAGGTGTCACAACTAAAAACAGAGCTCCCAGTAACAATACAGAAAAAAACACTATCTTATAGGATTGATTTGAACTCATAGTAAAACCCCTATTTTTTTAAAAACAATGCCCCAATTGGTTCTCCATCAGACATATGGGCCCATCCGTTTTGCCCCTTGGATGTTTGCACAAAAAACCAATCCTTTTTAGTTTGCTTAACAACCAAAGTTTGACCTGACCTAAGCTCTGTTAGAGAGGCGGCCCCATCCACTGGCAAAGATCTAAGCTGGGCTGATTCGGTAACAATCACAAATTGGTATTTCTGATTTTGATAGAGTACAGATATAAGCAACACGCTCACAAAAAACCAAAGTAAGGTCGATATAAAAACCCCGACTCCCACCCATGGCAAAGATTCTCCGGTTTTAATAGCTCGTTTTCGCCGTCCAAGGGCTCTGACCCAATAAATCAAGGTCATTAAACTAACCAATGAAAATATAAAAATCGACTCGTTCTTTGTCACAAAACCAATTAGCTCCTGACCAAGTCCATCAATAAATGAAGAGCTCTCCCAAAGACCTTTTAGCTTTTCTTGATCAAAAAGATATTGTTTAAGTTGTTTTGTATAGCTTGACCTTGGCTCAAGCCACTCTATTTGACGATAGCAAGCCATAGCCCAACCCCATTTTTCTTGCTTTATAAAGGTCAATGCCAAGTTAAATAGCGTTACTACAGATTGAGATTTAGCTAATATATACTGTTGAGTTAAAGCTGTTTCGGCCTGACTCCAGTTTTGCTCTTGAATAAGGCTTTCAACCAACCGATCTCTATCCTCTGACTGGGCCTTATCCTCTGACCCGGCGTTTAAACTCTGGCCAAAGGTCGATATAGAAACGCTTAAAAATATCAAAAAAGTTAATAAGAATGACACTCCCCCTCCCCTCCAAGGCCTCTCACATGGGTCAAATCACAATATTTAAACCCTTATTAAGTGTAGCCATACTCTGTTACCTCTGACAAGACCTTGTCATAATGCGTGCCGAGTACTAAAATTTTAAAAAGTTAAATGAGAGGTATATATGAACAACAAAGGTGAGCCATTAAATTTTGATTTGCAAACCCAGAGCTTGATTAAACAACTCACTGGGGCCAATACACTTTTAAATAGCACAATTTCTGATGTAAAACAGGCCGACCCTCATCGCATAAGTTACTATGAAGAGTTAATGAAAAAAATAGGACAAGTCAGAGGGCGCCCCCTTTATTATCCTTATATTGGCTCAGGGCGCGGAAACGGGCCCTTTGTTGAGCTCGAAGATGGCTCCGTAAAGCTTGATTTTATTAATGGAATTGGAATTCACATTTTAGGCCATTCGCATCCCGAAGTCATTCAGGCTTCACTTTATGGAGCCCTACAAGATGTTACCAATCAAGGCAATTTACAGCCCAATAAAGAGTATTTCTATATGCTACAAAAGCTAGTAGAACTTGCAAAAAAGGGTAGTAAAATTGAGCACGGATGGCTAGCCACATGCGGAACAATGGCAAACGAAACGGCCCTTAAAATTGCAAGACAAAAAAAGACGCCGGCAAGAATGATTATTTCTTTTAAAAATGCTTTTGCAGGGCGATCGACTATGATGGCTGAGGTTACTGACAATCCTGCTTACCGCGTGGGGTTACCCGAATACAATGAGGTATTAAGACTCCCTTGGTACGACAAAAAAAATCCCACCTCTATTGAAGACACTTTGCGCGCCCTCAAACTCCATGTCGAAAAGCATTCTAATAATATAAGTGTTTTTTCGTTCGAACCTATGCTGGGCGAGGGCGGATATATGCCTGCCCCACGTGAATTTTTTATTCCCCTATTAGAATTTTGCAAAAGCCAAAATATTCCCATATGGTCCGATGAAGTCCAAACTTTTACTCGCACCGGCCAGCCTTTTGCTTTTCAAACTCTTGAGATTGGAGAGTATATTGATATAGTTACCGTAGCCAAAACAGCCCAAATCGGAGCCACTCTTTACACCTCCGCAATGAACCCTCAACCGGGGCTTATCGCCGGAACATTTTCGGGTAGCAGTTCAGCCCTTAATGCAGGGCTTGCCATATTAAATTTTTTAGATAACAACCATTTTTATGGCCCAGAAGGCCGAGTTTCTGAGATTCACAACTATTTTATTTCAGGACTTAATAAGTTGGCCCAAACGAGTTGCAAAAATCTTATCTCCGATGCTACGGGCATGGGCTTAATGATAGCCTTTACTCCAAAAGATGGAAAAAAAGAAACGGTAGAAGCCCTATTAAAAACTTTTTTTAGTAAAGGCCTTATCGCATTTAGCTGCGGCAAAGAGCCCGTTCGTATTCGCTTTTTAATACCTGCGATTGTTACCAATCAGCAATTAGATCTTGCTCTAAAAATAATAGAAGAAAGTCTACTTAAGGAGTAACACATGAGTTTTCGCGTAAGGAGATGTCATCTGGATGATCTTGAGGGTCTATCAAACTTAACAAAACAGTTTGATTTACTTAACCTTCCTTCCGATCGCAATCGCCTATTGCAAAAACTAGAAAAAAGTGAAGCCTCTTTTCGTGGCGACCTTGATAAAGAAGATTCTGAATATATCTTTGTACTTGAGGAGCTTGAGTCGCAAACCATTATTGGAAGCTCGTTAATTATGGCCAAACATGGTTCCGAAAAAATTCCGCACAGCTCGTTTGAAGTTTTAAAAAAAAATCACTTTAGTGATGATTTAGGAATTGGATTTATTCACAAAGTTCTGAAACTAAAAATTAACACCAATGGACCAACCGAAATTGGTGGTCTGCTGGTCGACCGAAGCTATAGAACTCGGCCTGAAAAACTGGGAAAGCTAATTTCCCTTTCGCGGTTTTTATATATCGCTCAAGCGCCAAACCGATTTGAAGACAATATTTTATGCGAGTTCACCCCACCCTTAACCGAGCAGGGTCGTAGTGAATTTTGGGAAGCTGTCGGAAGACGCTTTACTGGACTGCCCTACCAAGAGGCCGACTTATTTAGCCAAACTCATAAAGAATTTATTACCTCACTTTTTCCGGAACAAGAAATTTATCTCTGCTTGCTCGACACCCCCGCTCGGGCCTCAATAGGACGCGTAGGTGAGCAAACCAAACCCGCTCAACATCTTTTAGAAAGCGTTGGTTTTGAATACCTCAAAGAGGTTGATCCCTTTGACGGAGGGCCTCACTATGGCTGCCACAAAAATAAAATTGAAGTCATTAAATCGGCAAAACAGATGCGCCTAAAAGAATTTTCAAACCCCGTTTACAAAGAGCCCGTGATGATTAGCTCTTTATCTCCCGATGGTACAGATTTTTATTGCATCAGTGCGGTTGCTGATATTCGTGACGATGAAATAATGATTGCTCCTCATCAATTTAAATTAATTGATTCGGTGTTAGGGGAATCGGTTTTAGTCGCCCCTTTTAAATATAAAAAACCAAAAAACAAGGAGATTTCTCATGAATCTTGGTGATTTTATTAATGGGCAGTTTATAACTGTCCAAAATGCAGATGGTGAAATAATTGATAAAAGTCCCGCCAATACAAAAGATGAAATTATCAGGGTCAACTTTTCAAGGGAACATATTCACATGGCTACTGATGCCGCTAAAAAGGCCTTTCCTTTGTGGGCCAGGTTACCATTAGAAGAACGAAAAACTTATTTACACAAACTCAAAGAGCGCTTTGAAACCAATAAAGATCAACTGGCTTTAGCTATTAGCCGCGACACCGGAAAGCCCCTATGGGAAGCAAAAACAGAGGCTGCCGCGCTTATTTCTAAAATTGATATTACCCTTAACTACTCACTTGATCTTGTTAAATCTGAAACCGTTACCAATGCTTTACCCAAAATTGACGGAGTTATTCGCTACAAATCCAGAGGCGTTATGGCCGTACTTGGCCCTTTTAACTTTCCGGCTCACTTACCAAATGGGCATATTATTCCCTCATTAATCATGGGTAACACTGTGGTTTTTAAACCTTCTGAACAAACCCCTTATGTCGGGCTTATCTACGCTCAAAGTTTTAAAGAAGCCGGATTTCCTAATGGTGTTTTTAATATGGTTCAAGGTGATGGCGAATCGGGCCGACAGCTTGCCATTAGCGAAGATGTAGATGGCGTTTTATTTACAGGCTCTTACGAGGTTGGACTTCGCATTAAGCAAGAAACTTTAACTCATTACTGGAAAATTTTAGCCCTCGAAATGGGCGGAAAAAACGCAACCGTCGTTTGGGAAGATGCCGATCTCGAAAAGTCTGTTTACGAAAGCATTATCGGCGTTTACTTAAGTGCTGGCCAACGATGCAGCTGCACAAGCCGAATTTTTGTTCACGAAAAACTGGCTGACGCTTTTTTAGATCGATTTTATAGCATCGCCAAAACCTTAAAAATTGGCCATTACAGCGAAAACCCCTTTATGGGGCCACTTATTAACGAAGGGGCCGTTGAAAAATATTTAAGGTTTCAAGAAATAGCAAAACGCGAAGATTGCGAAAGCTATATGCGAGGTAAGGTTTTAGAAAATACAACTCATCCTGGATTTTATGTTACCCCAAGTATTAACTTGGTTAAATCTTTTAATCCTCAATCTATCTATCAAAAAAACGAAATTTTTGGACCAAATGTTGCCATTTATAAGGTTAATGATTTTGATCAAGTGACTAGCATGGTTAACTCAACCGGCTTTGGGCTTGTTGCTTCGATTTTTACAAAACAAAAAGAACTTTACGAAAAAGCCTTGTTTGATTATCGCGTGGGCGCACTTAACTGGAATCGCACAACCAATGGCGCCAGTTCTCGGCTTCCGTTTGGAGGCATGGGAAAATCGGGTAATGATAGGCCCTCAGCTCATTTTGCCATTCAATACTGTAGCGTTCCGGTCGCAAGCCTTGAAGATTTAACCCCCTTTGATGCAAGTCAAATTTACCCCGGAATCACTTTGTGATTAGGGGTTTACTTGTTACCTTGTTTTTAGCCCTTATCGTAGGGACCGGTGTTACCATTTTTTATATACAAAAAATGGCTAATAAACCAATAGGAACGCCTCACCAAGAACCTATTATTTTTGAGTTAAAACAGGGTCAGACCTATAAACAAATTATTGATGAGTTGGATAATAAAAATTTTTTAGCCCATCCCATGTTTTTAAAACTTTATGGTCGATATAAAAAAATGGGAACCTTAATAAGGGTCGGAGAATACCGAATTGATCCTAATATCAATTCAAAATCTTTTTTTGAAATAATTAGCTCCGGAAAATCCATCGGTCGAAAAATCACAGTTCCCGAAGGTTATAATATTTACGAAATCTCAAGACTTTTTGAAAATGAAGGTCTGATGGCTAAACAAGATTTTATTAACTATGTAACTAACCCCTCAACCGTATTTAATCTTTTAAATAAAGAGCTGCCCTCACTTGAAGGTTACCTGTACCCCGAAACTTACCAAATCACAAAATACTCAACGGGCCAAAGCGTAATTAAAAATATGGTAGACCGCTTTAAATCCACAGTTGAAACCCTTACAAAGCAAATTGAGGATAAAAAATGGACGATTCATCAAATTGTTACTTTGGCCAGCATTATTGAAAAAGAAACAGGCGCCCATTGGGAAAGGGGACTTATTTCTTCGGTATTTCACAATCGTCTTTATAAACACATGAAACTTCAAACGGATCCAACTATTTTATATGCTAAAGCTCTTTCTTCGGGCGTCTACGAAATTAAAATATCAAAAGCCGACTTATTAAATCGCCATCCTTATAATACTTATCAAATTTATGGCCTACCACCTGGGCCCATTGCCAATCCGGGCCTAGATGCAATTAAATCTGCAATTTTACCAGAAACCTCAAATTACTTTTATTTTGTAAGTAAAAATGATGGGACCCATACTTTTAGTGCCGACTATGCCGATCACAATAAGGCCGTTAGTAAGTTTCAAAGAGATAATAAAGCACGCCAAGGAAAATCATGGAGAGATCTAAATAAAAAAGCCGATTCTCCATAAAAAATCGGCTTTTTAACTGCTGTAATTAACTTTATAAACCTGAATATTATTTAATATTTTTTCTTTTTAATTTCCCTATTCAAACGTTAAAAAGAAATAAAAATTTAAGGACTTATTAAGTATTAAATGGCTTGAACGTTTGAATAGTGAATAAAGCCTTCTTTTTTAACTAACCCTTCTTTGCTATAATGAGTTGTCATTTTAATGCCTTCAACTTTAATTAAAAGCTCTTTCGTGTTTATTTCTAACACTTTACCCGACTTCCCTTTTTCAGCTCCCGCAATAATTTTAACTTCTGCGCCTTTTTTAATTTTTAATTTCATAAATAAACCTTAACCTTTTATTTTATTTTTAATGCGATTTAATATTTTTGCAGCCCGAGCTGATAAAACTTGAGGATCTTGATTTAAGATAAATTTATCTAAACCTCCCACATGCTCAACTGAACGAATTGTGCTAGTCGCTAATTTTAAAGAAATAAATTCTTTTAAAATAGAGCTATACAATTTTTTTTGCTGAACGTTGGGCAAAACCTGAGTCTTTGTCTTAACGTTAGAGTGACTTACTAAATTTTTAACAATGGGCTTTTTGCCGCTTAATTCACAAATGGCCATAGATACTCCTCACAACTCTCCAGATGGTCAAAATCAGATGTTTGGTTATAGGTAAAACTTTTTGGTTTTGCAATGAATTTTTATTGCCAGACTCAAAAAACTCTCGTAAAAGAATGGATCTTGCGATTTGATTAAGGAGAACGACATGGATTTTAAGCAACCTGCAAAAAAGAAAACAAAAAATGCACTTCATTTTGAGTACAAAGACCCTGTTCAGCTTTCACGATACGTAATCGAGGGCGGAAAGATCGTACCGGCTCGTATTTCTAAATTTAATTTAGGCACCCAAAGACGCCTCAATGAAGCTATTAAAAGAGCCCGCAACTTGGCTCTTGTTCCTATGGGAATTGCGGCTTACGACGTATCGCACCACGCCGATCCCGTTAACCCCGTTCCTTTTGAAATTTAATTAAGCCTTCATAGGCATTTAACAGACTTTTTATAATCAACCCTCAGCCCTTAATAGACTGAGGGTTTTTTTGTCAGTTTTTATTTTCTTGTTTCAAATTAATACACACACTTAAGCTTGACCTCGCTTAATTAAAATCCATGTTTTAGACTGATAACAGGGAGGACGTGTATATATGAATAATTCAAATTACAAAGAAAACCTAATTGACCGACTTAGCTCCGAACAAAAGGCAAGCGTTTATCAAGCCATTCAAGGCCTATCGGACCTTTTACCCCCTCAATCAACGGCTATGATTTATTCGCTAAACCCGTTACCACAAATCGAGCCAATGGATAAAAAAACAGGGAGGACCGATGGGCCTATCCCGCTTGTTTTAAAACATTGGCATTTAGCTGTTCGGATCGCACATCCTCATATGCAAATTGAAGCCGAGGCTGAGGGTGACCAGTTTTTAGAAGCTTTACATATTGCAACAGAGAAACTTGAAAAAGCCCTTTTAGAAATAAAATCACAAGAGCCCCAGCAAGACAGGCTTAATGCTATTCATGCCTACAGCTTTGACCCTAACAAGATGATATTACATTAGAAGCCGTTAACCATCCATCAAGACAGTAAATATTTTGGGTATCATAATCTGAACAAAATCACCATCTCGCTCTTGATAAGCCTTTGTAATATCAACAGGTTTATCGAACTTTAGCTCTTCTTTAAAACTCTGAAAAGAATGAGTCGAAATTGATTTATCTTCGAGATCTAAATTTTCTTGAAATTTGCGCGTTCCGCTTAAGATAGCCTTATTGGGTTCAAGCTTTATTTTTATATTATCGCTTTCATGTTTGGGAATATAAGCCTCAACCACGTAGTGCCCCATGGTTTCTTTAAGCTGGGCCCTACCATCTTGAACCGTATAAAAGGGGTCATCTTTAAGCTGCTCAAATTGCTCAGTCTGAACAGCAAAATTTTGTTTTTGCCTAGCTAACTCCTTAACAAGTCGTCCTTTTTGATCTTTTAAAATCTGCTGCCCCGACTGCTCCATTTTTTTAAATGCAAAATCAAATTTTGATTTTTGATCTTTTAAAGATTGATTATGGATTTCTGTGTTTTTTTCTTTTTTTGCTAAATATTCTTTGTTTAATCTATCAATTTGCGATTCATGATTTTTCTTTAATTGATTTTGATCGGATTCGTAGCGAGTTTTAATTTTATCAATTTTAACCTCGGTGCCTGATTTTTCTTCGGTAACACGTGACTGATTTAAAGTTTTTAGAGCATCCATTTCTTTTTGATAATCGGCTCTTATTTTAGCAGACTGACGATCAAACTTTGATTTTTCATAGCCAAGTTGATGGGCATGGTCTTTTTCTACTTTTTCAAGGCGGCTTTGGTTGTCGGAATTAAGCTTATTTACAGTCTCCTGATGCTTGCCTTTAAGATTTTCAACTTCTTTGGCTTGCTGCTCAGAAATTTTTTGTTTCAAATTTACGTGCTTATCTTGTATCGATTTTAAATCGTCTTTCATATAAGAACGTTCATTCTGAATTAACTCTTCTCGCTCTTGGCGAGTGGAGTTAATTTTTTTCTGATATTCTGAGTTCATTTGATTATAGTTACTTTCAAGACGGGCCTTTTCTTGATTTTGACTGGCCATTCCGCTTTGCCTAATTTCTGTGAGTTCTTTTTTTTGACGCTCTTGAGCTTGATTGACTAATGCCTGTGAATTTTTTTGATACTCGCCTAAATCACGAGATACTTTTTTTTGAGCTTGATAGTTTCGCTTTTGAAGTTGATCTAAATCATTTTGAAATTTTTGTTCCTGAAACTGACGTTGATCAGTTAAAGCTTGGTTTCGATTAAGAGACTGTGCTTTTTGCTCGGCCTCCAACTTAAGCTGCTGATCTCGAAGCCTCTTAATTTGCGAGTCGGTTTGTTTTTTTATATCCTCAACGCCCGATTTTTGGCGATCTTTAAGATGGGTAACAGTCGCCTCACCCTCTTTTGAAATATTATCTTTTCTTTGAGAGTAATGCTCATTTAAATCAGAAATTTCAATTTCTTGTTTCTGTTGAATTTTCTTTTTCTCACGTTGATATTGAGTCTCTAAATCGTAAAGCTCTTGCTGTTTAACTGCTCGAATATCCGTGCTCATATTAATAGATTAAAATCATTCCCTGTCTCTGTCGCCTCTAAAGTTTTTTCTTCACGACTTTGGACCCAAAGCCAAAAAGGTCAATAAATGGCTCTGTCAAATAGTTAGTCTGACCTGAGCCAATAGGGTCTTGCCTAGCAGGTCATAGTTTTGCTACAAGTCTGCTTAATGATATTTACACATTTTAGATTAAATCGATTTCATTTTACCGTTATTACAAGCTTAATTGGTCTTGTTTTAGGCACTATTGGGCTGCCATTAACTGGCTGTGCCCCGATTGCACATGATGATGACCAATCTCAGGCCACCTATGATTTAGAAATTCCACTTTTTACAAATGATCAATATGAGTTTAAAAAGGTCCAGATTTCGACGTTAAATAATATCTCCTCTGTTTCGGGCCAAGCCGCTGAATTTTATTATAATCCCACGGTAAAAAACAATGTGCTCGATGGAACCTTTCCTCAGGCAAAAATCTACAAATCAAATCAGGGCTCACTCGTAGCTGAAGATCTTAAATCGCTTGAGCTTTTAACCTTGTATTACCATTTTGAAAAGCTCATGTTTTTTGATCAAAAAATGGGGGTCTTTTATGCTAACTCTTGGCCTCGTAAAATAGGGCTTGAAGCCAGAGTTTTAGATAAAAACAATCGCCCCTCAAAAAATAATGCCCGTTACGCCTCGGCATTTGATGGCTACCTTTTTGAGTCATTTATTAGACCTGATCTTAATCTAACGGTCAACGGAGGGGTCATTGCTCATGAGCATTTTCACTCTCTTTTTAATAAGCTCGTTTTAATCCCACTCTCTCAAAAATTTAATTCTGAACTGCCAAAATCACCCGAAGACCCAAGCCACTCAGACCGCGCAGCAAATGATAGCAACACGAGACAATTAGTTAAATCAAAAAGCTATGAGGAAATTAAAAATAAAAAAATTCAAGTAACACCTTATCTTGAGACGATTGTCAGAGGATGGAATGAGGGATTAGCAGACACTTGGGGATGGGTCTACACAGGCGATACAAAGTTTGTTGAAAGGTCACTTTCGTTTGAAAAATCAAGGGATCTTTCTCTTAATACTCAAATAATTCCCGAAATGAACAGCCTTAGCTTTTTCATGAACTCAAGTGTACAATCAAACTCTGAACGTTTATCTTATTCTTATAAATTAGGAAGCTTGCATGCCCGTATGTTTTATAAAATTTATCTTCACAAAAAAAAGCTCTCTTCTGCCCCCGATATAGAGATCCGCCAAGAAATTGCAAAACTCATTGTTGAACTGTTACCTCAAATGGTGAACTCTTTGTTTTTACTTGAAGAACCTGTGGTTTCGGCCGCCCTGCCAATTGCCCTACTTAGCCAGCGAAGCGATCTTAAAGATTTTTGCCCAGATCTAGTAGCCTTAGTTGCCAAGCCAGATCAGATAGCGCTTAACCTTTCTTGCGAGACCCCATCAGCCCAAAAGAATTTAAGCAAAACAAAATTAGATAAAGCAGAATTAGACACCCTCAAATCAAATAAAAGCAAATCAGACAATGTAAATTCTCAAATAAATGCCGATCAAAAAACTAGCCATGAATAAATTTTTTATTCAACCCCTTGCCCTTTGGACTTTTTTTTTATTCTTATTAAACTCCCAATTTTTACTGGCTAGTAGCGATAAAAAAATTGAAACTTATAAAGACACAAAACCGATAACCCAGTATTATTTTTATATCGATTATCGTAAAAATTTTGCTCAAGATGTTGATGGTGCCTCATTTCCGATAGATCATTACCCCTTTGGCATTGGCTTTAAAATCAATTCTTTTAGCCTTGGGGCCGAATCAAGTCGTCACTCCGAGCATTACGGTAACCCCACTTTAAATGTTTCAACCACATCTGAAATAATGGCTCTTTTGTTTTCTTATGAGTTTTGGAAAGGCGACAGGCTTTTTTTTGAAGGTATTGCTAGACCTGGCGCCATTCAAAAAACTACAGAAACCCATCTTTATAATTCTTCAAGTCAAAACTCGAGTGGTTGGAATAGCTTAATGAGCGTGGGGGCCAGCGCCCATTATGAGGTTACTAAAAATTTTCATTTTAAATTAACAGGATATCTCGAAAGTAGTGTGCTTTATTTGCCCACCACTCAAAGCTCACTAAGCCTGGGCGGGTATTTTATTTTTTGAATTCTAATTTTTTGAATTTTGAAGTTTTTCCCAATCTGAAATATATAAATTTAAATCCGAAGGCTCTTGGTAACGATAATCAATGGGATCAATATATTGACTGGTAACACCGTCCCAGCCCTTATAATCTCTTAAGCCAGGCTCACGGCTTATTTCAAAATTAGGCACAAGTGTTGTTTTTCCGCCACCAGCAGGGATATCCAAAGAAAAGGTCGGCATGGCAAGACCCGATAAATGCCCCCACATTTGTTTTATTATTTGCTCGCCCTCGGCCACAGGAGTTCTTAAATGCTCGGTCCCCAAAGAGGGGTCACATTGAAATAAGTAATAAGGTTTTACCCTTAAGTACACAAGACGTCTTGATAAAGCTTGTAATATCGCAGGATGATTATTTACACCATTAAGTAACACCGTCTGATTAAAGCATACAATGCCATGATCAACTAACAAGTCGATGGCTGATTTTGCCTCTGATGTCAGCTCCCTTGGATGATTAAAGTGATTCATAAAATAAATTGGGCCATAGGCTTTTAAAATCTTTACAAGATCGGGCGTCACTCGCATCGGGTTAACCACAGGCATTCGAGAGCCAATACGAATAATTTCAACATGCTCAATACTACGAAGATCTTTTAAAACTTTTTCAAGTATTGGGTCTGACAAAGTAAGAGGGTCACCACCCGATAAAATAACTTCACTTATACCTGAGTGGTTTTTTATATACTCGATTGCTTTTTCATATTCGGGCTCTTTTGGAAACACCTGATCTTGCCCAGTAAAATGCTTTCGAGTGCAGTAACGACAATAAACACTACAAAAGTCAGTTACTAAAAATAAAACCCGATCTGAGTAACGATGAATGATACGAGGCACGGGGTTATGACTTCTTTCGGCCAAAGGATCAAAGTGGGCCCCTTGGGATGATAGCATCTCATTTTTTTGAGGAATTGCAATTTTTCGAATGGGATCATAAATATCATTTTTATCAATTAGCGAAAGATAATAGGGGGTCACTCGAAATTTAAAAATATTTTTCTGCTCCTCAAAAGCATTTATTTCGTCGCGAGTCAGGCTGATCACCAAATCAAGATCGCTTTTATTTGCATAACTATTTCGCATTTGCCATGACCAATTATGCCAGTCTGCCATTTCTGTTGTTGATGGCTTATGCGAATTAAAAGTAAACTTCATAAATTAACCTCTGAGAAGTAATAAACCATGACTGTAAAACACCTGATTTTGAAATAAAACAAGATAATAATAATGTGCACTTTAAAAAATTCTAAATAATTTAGTTGCTGCTGAAAGGCTTGCACGGATCGCAGGTGATTGATTTTTTTATTCTTGAGGCACGGCCATCCCATTTGCAAGGTTTTAGGTTAAAAATTTGCTAAATTCTTGCAAAGAGTGAGTGAGGGAGATAAAAGCAAGTCGCAGTAAAAAAACATTGTTCGAATAATATTTAATAAAATATGAGGCAACCAGATGAGCAAAGAAATCAAAATCCAATTTATTGAAGAGTTACCTGCCGATCCCATGGGCAAACTTCTTATTGTTTTATTTCATGGCTATGGAGCTGATGCCTATGATTTAAAAACTCTTTCGCAAGTCATTACGCCCCCCTCAGGCCAAGACACCCACTGGGCCTTTGGACAAGGCCCTTTGAAAGTTCCCATTGGCCCAGGCTGGATGGGCCGAGCCTGGTGGCCTATTAATATTCAAGAGTATCAAAACTCTTTAGCCTCAGAAGCCAAAAACAATAAATCAGGCTTTATCCCTGACAATATTGAGCAACTCAGAACTCAGATTTTTGATTCGATTAAGCAAAAAGGTTACTCTATGTCAAAAGTCATTTTAGGCGGCTTTAGCCAGGGCGCTATGCTAGCCACTGATCTTTTTTTAAATTCGGTTGAGCGTCCTAAAGCCCTTATTGTTTTGTCAGGAGCTTTAATTAATAAGGCCCAATGGGCCGAGCAAGCCAAAGCCCTAAAGGGCAACGAAAATATTTTTATCAGCCATGGAGATCAAGACCCCGTTATTCCGGCCAAAGAAGCTGACAGGCTTGAAACTTTTTTTTCGGAGTTTAAAGTTAAGCCAACAAAATTTTTATTCAAAGGGACTCACGAAATTCCGCCCGAAGTTATTGAGCGTATAAACCTTTGGCTAAAAAAAATTGATTTATAACACACCCGCTGCCTGATGGGCGGCTTTGTGAAGGTGATATCTCATGCAAAAGTTTTTGGCATAACTCTTTTTGCCCGGATGATAAGATCAGTCTAAAAGACAACTAATCAGGAAGAGTTAAAATATCATACCCCGAGTCAGTGACCAGTATTGTATGCTCAAATTGAGCCGAGGGCTTTCCGTCTGCTGTGCGGTACCATTTTATGGTTGATCGTGGAATGTCATATTCTATAATTTCATCACTCCCCATATTAACCATGGGCTCAACTGTAATGCATCTCCAGGGTAACAGCTTGTCTCCCCTTCCCTTTTTTCCAAAACTTGGCACAAAGGGCTCTTCATGAAACATTCGCCCTACTCCGTGCCCACCGATTTCTTTAACGGTGGTGTAACCATTTCGGGTCACAAACTTATTAATTTCAAAACCAATATCTCCGGTGGTGGCCCCAGGCGCTATGGATTCTATCCCTTTATCTCTGGCCATTTCAGCAATCTGCACTAAATGCTTGAGCGTTTCATCCACTTGGCCAACTAAAAACATGGCCGATGTGTCGCCAAAAAATCCGTCTTTAAATGGTGTCACATCGATATTAATAATATCGCCTTCTTTTAAAATTGATTTATCAGGAACGCCGTGACAGACCACATCGTTAAGCGAGGTACAAACAGATTTTGGGTAACCATGGTAACCCAAAGGAGCAGGAGTTGCGCCATGAGTAAGTGTAAAATCATAAATAATTTGGTCAATTTCGTTAAGCGAAATACCTGGTTTAACATAACTTGAAATATGCTCTAAAGTTCTGGCGGCAAGCTTACAAACCGCTTTCATTTTGACAATTTCATCAGCAGATAAAGGCGCAGGCAAACCAGATGCTCTCATATAAACCCCGTAATAAATAATAAACTATTTTCTTAACTTAATACCTGAGACCTGGCTACACAAGTTGAAAATAGGCAAGCTGGTTAAATAGCCTTTAGGCGCAAATACAAAGCTTTTAATGGGAGGGGCTCATTCATGAAGCCTATTCAACTATGACCGTGATTGACTCAGGTTCATCATCATTTGATCCGTCACGGTATTCGATATTAACCACTTGCTGACCCTGGCCTTTAACATGAACGGGAACTTTAAGGTAAGAAAGCCTTTTGATGGCCTCAGGTAGCGTTGATCCAATCACATCACCCATTGCCCAATTCGAAGACGAAGTTTCTAGGCTTAATATTTTTTTATTTTCGTTAGTTGCTTTTTTAGAGTCTAATCTTTGCTCCATAGATTCGCCACCTTGATATATCTGCGACAATTGAACCTCTGGTGACAGCTGAACCTCTGGTAACAATTGATCATCCGATACACCTTCAGACTCATGCAAAAGCTGAGACTTTTTGATTTTTGAAGTTTGGGCGGCCAAAAGCTTTTTCCAGACCATTTGATCTGAAGGTGTTACCCCATATTTTTGAGCTAAGTAAGAACCTATATCTGAAAATAAAGGGGCGGCCACCTCCGACCCATAAAACTCTCTTTGAGGTTCATCAACACCAACTAAAACTACAAACCTTGGCGATGGGAGCGGAAAAAAGCCTACAAAGCTACTTAAATAAGCCTTTTTTGAGTAACCTCTTTGATTTTGCAATGGCTTTTGGGCTGTGCCGGTTTTGCCTGCTACAGGAAATCCAACAATCTGTGCCGCTTGGCCGGTACCACCTTTTTGTGTTACCCCTAAAAGCATATTACGAATAAGAATCAACTGATTAGGCTCAATAATTTGGGCCTCTCGAGAAGATGATATTGGTGAATCAATTATAAACTCCTCTGACTGACCTGTTACCGCATCTTGAATACTTTTGACTAAAATGGGCGATCTCCATTTGCCATCTCCGGCAATAACCCCGTAGGCTGAAATCAATTGCATGGGACTTATTGCAAGCCCCTGACCAAAGGAAATATTTGTAAGTAAATGCTTTGACCAAGGAGGCGAAGACAAAATCCCTTTTGTTTCGCCCGGAAGAATTTTTAATGCCTTTTGATCAAGGCCAAACTCTTTAAGCGTATTATATAATTTTTCAGAACCCAACTGAAGAGCTATTTTAGCTGTCCCCACGTTTGAAGATTTTGCGATTATTTCTGTTACAGACAATTGAGGCCAGCGATGCTCATGCGAAGCTTCTTTAATGGTTCGATCTCCCACTTTTAAAATTCCATTTTCAGTATTAATAATAGTTTCAGGTGTTACCAAGTTTGATTTTAATGCACTAATTACAGTTAGCGGCTTTATGACTGATCCAAACTCATAAGCATCAGAAATAAGAGGGATACGCAAAGACTGAGCTTCGGATTTGTCTGATGAAACATGAGCCATAACTCTGAGTTCAAAATTTTGAACATCAAGCACGATCGCAAAAGCAGCCTTAGCTTGTTGATCAAAGACCACTTGCGATAATAGTTTTTCAACATAGTGCTGAGCATCAATATCCAAGGTTAGCTGAACATCTTTATCTGACAAAGAGGTTCTCATGACCTCATCTGAAACCATTAATGGCCGGCCTTTAGCATCTTTTTTTATTTTTAAAATTTCTTGATCTATCGGTAACAGTTTATCAACTAACAGCTCAACACCGGCTATCCCTTGACGGTCATTTCCGACTCGGCCAAGTAAGTTTTTTGCCAATAACTGATTAGGATAAATTCGGTCATACTCTTGAACAAAACTCACCCCACGAATATTGAGTTGCGAAATTTTTTGCATTTGCTCTTTTGTTAAAAATCGTTTGACCCATACAAATCTTTTTTTCTTGTCAGCTAATTTTTTGGCCACACTTGTCTTTGAAATTCTAAGAAGATTTGAAATTTGCTTTGCTACCTTTTTAGGTGATTTTATCAAAGAAGGGTCGGCGTATAACGAGTAAGACTCGATGGACATAGCTAAGCTTTTACCGTTGATATCAATAATCCCAGGCCGACGGTAACCCAACCTCACTGAACTTTCAAATTGCTTGGCTCGGAGGGTATCAAATTTTTTATTGGGCATAACCTGCAAATAAAATGCATAACCTAATAAAATAAAATAAAAAAAGCCGACCAATCCAAAAACTATTTTAATACGGGCATGGTGAGTATTTACTTTCACTTTTGAGCCTTTGCTTGAGGGGCCTCAATGTGATCGCTCCAAAAAATAACTTGTTCACTGGTAACCTTTTTCATGGCTAAATTTTTAGCTCTAAAATCAAGGCGCTCAGGCCTTAAATCTTTAGCTTTTTTCATTTCAAGCCAGGTTTTTTGCTCTCGCAACTCTCTGAGATGTTTAAGGTCTTCAAATGTTTTATAAGCCAACTGCCTTTTATTTGTTTGCAAAATGGCGACTATGGCAAAAAAAATAAAAATTATAAATATGTTTAACGGAGATAGTTTATCTATACTTGTTTTTGCTTTTTGACTCCATTGCATCCTGCAAAATCCTTTCAAATACTCGAAGCTTACTGCTTCGAGAGCGCGGGTTACTTAAAAGTTCTTCACGCGTAGGCTCAATGACTTTTTTAAAAAGGGGCCTTCCCCATTGGGTTAGCTGCTCTTTAAAAAGTCTTTTGATAATTCTATCTTCTAACGAATGAAAGGTCAGCACGGCCATTCGAGCCTGGGGCTTTAGTCCTAACGCAAGTCCTCTAACTCCCTCTTGAGCCACCACCAGCTCTTGATTGACCTCAAGTCGTAGCGCTAAAAAATACTGGGTCGCTGGGTGAACCCCTTTTTTTCTCCATCCATCGACTCTTTCGATAAGCCCTGAAAGCTGTGTTGTTGTTTCAAATGGCTTGGTTTTACGATCAAAAACAATGGCTCGCACGACGCGAAAAGGTGAACTCACTTCGCCTAAATTTTTAAAAAGCTCTATCAATTGAGCTTCTGAATATTCAGCCAAAATATCTGAGGCCTTTTGTGTTAGCGATTGATCCATTCGCATATCAAGTGGTCCCGTATGGTAAAAACTAAAACCTCTTTCGGCTTGATCTAGCTGGGGTGAGCTAACTCCTAAATCGGCCAGGGCAAAGTCAAAATTTCCATGAACTTCAGGTGAGTAGTTTAAAAAGTTACCATGCACTAATTGCAAGCGCCCCTCTGCAATTTCGGTTTCAAAAAGCTTTTGAGCATAGATAATGGCATCAATATCTTGATCAAATGCGACAGCCGAAACATGAGGATATTTATCTAAAATGGCCTTAAGATGCCCCCCCCTTCCAAGGGTAACATCTAAATATCTTTTGGCTTGCCCCTCTAATGTGGAAGTGGGTAAAGATAAAACCGGATCAGCTAAAGATAAAATTTCAGCTAACATAACAGGAGTATGATTATCGACTTTAGTCATAAAACAGTCTTCGTTTATTTTATAGACTTGGGTCAAGCCATAAAAACAGATAACCTATTAAAACTTATGCAAATGAAATGTCCTAAATGTGGTTTTATTCAGCCTGAAGACCAATTTTGCGCTCGCTGCGGAATTGATGTTAAAACATTTCTGACCACACCAAATACTTGGTACCAAAATCTTTTTAAAAATGCTTTTTTTTGGCTTATTATGATAGTTTTAACTCTGAGCGGAGGAGTTTATTATTTAAAAATTGATAGACAAAATGAACTTCAAAAGCGGGCCTATTTATTAAAAAGGGGTCCACTTTTTGTCGAAACAAGAGCTAATAAAAACAAATTAAATCAAAACACAAATCTCAAAGAACCCTCATTGCCAACCCAAAGTTCATCGGCCGAGGCCGAGACTCATACAGCGTCTGCAAATGATCCCCGATCTCTAAGCGCCACCTCAACCACGGCCTTAAATGAGATAGAATCTGCTTTACCCACGCCGCCCCCCCCCGCGCAAGGGGCCTCTGGCGATTTACCCTCGACCGCCTTTTTTAACTCCGAAACTAAAGTAGCCCCAAAAGAAGACCTAAAACAAGAGCTAAAAGGGCAAACAAAAAATGAAGAAACATTTTTACAGGTCACCTACTACGAAGTCCCTGAAGATGATTTAAATAAAACTTTTGAAAAATGGACTCTTCAAAATTCTCCTTTTACTATTGATTTTGGAGACTATAGATCGGCCCCCCTCTTATCCAGGCCCGACACAAGCAAATGGTCTCGGCTCAAATCAAAAAAAATTCAAATCACATCAAGTCAGCTTGAGTACCGATGGTTTGAGGGCAATCAAGATTCTGAACTTGGAATTTCGTTTTTATCTCAAGTTCAGTTTCAATCAGCCCCTTCGACCCTTCATAGTGAAATTGAAATTGTTAAATTTTTTCCTGACGAACAAGGTATTGTTAACCCCCAACCTCTACCTAATACGGTCATCGAATTGCCTTCAAGTCATAAGGGTTATTGGCTCATTACAATTAAACTTCCAAAAGCTTTACCTCGAACGATTATAGATGCTCTTAAAGACCCTGTGTTTAATATTTTAACCTCAGAGGCGTATATTAAAGCCAAAAGTGAATTTACAATACTGCTTGAATATTCGAGCACAAATCGAGACCCTTAATTGTTGCCAATTTAACCTAATTAAGCCATTCTGTTTGGGATGAAATTTTTAAATCACTCCTACGGCCAAAATGTATTTGTCTTAGATAGTTTAAGTTCTCAAACATGGCTTAGCGAACTTTGCCAAGAGCAAACTACTCAGCCCCGATTAAATCAACTGATCTCTCATCTTTATCGACAACTGTTACTTACCTATATTGACCTTTTTTTTGACTCTCAGCCCATTCAAATTAAAACGCGAATGGCGACCCAACACCCCAAAGAAGGGGTTTTCTCTTTGCCTTTATTATCTAAATCAATTCAGGCTATCAGTGTCAATTTAGCTCGCGCAGGCACTTGGCCCTCTCATATTTGCTATGATACCCTTTGTGATTTGTTACCATCAAAAAACATAAGACAAGATCACATTTTTGCAGCTCGAATTTCTAACCACGAGGATATGGTAACCGGCGCTCACTTGGGAGCTCATAAAATTGGGGGATCGCAACAAGACGCTTATGTTTTAATTCCAGACCCTATGGGTGCTACCGGCAACACGCTTTCTACGACTTTGAGTTACTATAAAAATCATGTTGAGGGTAAAGCCAAATCATATATTGCTCTTCACCTGATTGTGACCCCTGAGTATTTAAAATTGATGCAGACCAACCATCCCGATACCTTAATTTTTTGCCATCGCGTTGATCGTGGACTGTCTCCTGATTTAGTTTTAAACAGTCCTTTAGGTAAATTTTGGGACCAAGAAAAGGGGCTTAATCCAATGGGGTATATTGTACCTGGGGCTGGCGGTTTAGGCGAGCTACTTAATAATGCTTACGTTTAATTTTAATTTAATTTAGTTAAAGGAGAAAATATAAAATGATGCCATTAAAAATTTCACCCTACCTTTCGGAAGATAAGATCAAAGCGCGAGTTAAAGAAATGGCCAAACAAATTAATGAAGATTACAAAGGGGAAGAGCTATTAGCGGTTTGCGTACTTAAAGGTAGTTTTATCTTTTACTCTGATTTAACTCGTCAACTTGATGGTAACATTTTATGCGAATTTTTAGCTGTATCATCTTACTCAGGCATGACTAGCTCGGGCGAAGTTAAAATCAGTTTAGATTTAGCAAAACCCATTGAAGGTAAAAACATTTTACTGATCGAAGACATTGTTGACACAGGCTTAACGATGAATTTTTTAAAAACCTTAATTGAGGCCAGAAAACCTAAATCAATCAAGACGGCTGTTTTGCTTCACAAACCAGAGGCCGCAAAAATTAAAACTGAACTTGATTACGTGGGCTTTACTATTGCTAATGATTTTGTTGTAGGCTATGGGCTTGATTACCAAGGTTACTACCGAAATTTACCCTATATTGGACAAATACAAAGTTTAAATTAAAAATACCAAGGATGCTTGGCGCGTTATCGTTAAAAACCATTGCCCCAACCAAAGCATATACTAGCATTTATAAGAGCACATGTGTCCAAAGCGGGGGGCAAAATGAACTTATTTAAATATATATTAATTACTTTTACAGCTTTGTTTGCGGTAACAACTCAATCTGATGTAACTCAAAGGTTTTATCTTAAAGTTGAAGCTAAAGACTCTTTTCAAAGAACCCTGATTGCCAATACGGGGGCCGCCATTGAAGGGGTGGACTCTGATTATGTTACCGTTATTGCCAATCGCGAAGAGCTGATGCTTATACGAAAACTTAATTTTAAAACGACCCTCCTTGAAACTCAATACTCTCTATTTAATTTTCCGATTAAAGATGACCCCTATCATAATTACCATGAAGTCTTAAGTAACCTTGAACAAATCGCCCTTTCTAATCCCCATCTCGTAAGGCTTGAAAGCATCGGAAAAAGCGTTGAAGGATTAGATCTTTGGATGCTTCGAATTACTGAAGATGTCGAGTCAAATATAGACACAAGGGCCTCGGCTTTGTTTTTAGGAGGCCACCATGCCCGTGAGCACCTGAGTGTTGAAGTCCCATTACAGCTTGCTAACTGGCTTGTTGACCAATATGCCCAAGGCAACTTAAGGGTCAAGCAACTTTTATCTCAAAGAGAAGTCCATATTATACCTATGGTTAACCCCGATGGACTTGAATATGATATTAAAACTGGAAGTTACCAATTATGGCGCAAAAATCGTGCGCCCAACGCCAACGGAACAGTTGGAGTCGATCTTAACCGCAACTACAGTTACCAATGGGGAACAGGCGGGGCCAGTTCAAACCCTTCAAGTGAAACATTCAAAGGCCCCCACCCTTTTAGCGAGCCCGAAACGACTGCGATAAAAAATTATATCGAAAAGCATTCGTTAATTAAAATTCTGCTCTCGTTTCACACTTTTTCGGAGTTGATTTTATACCCTTGGGGGCACACGGATCAGCCCATCAATGATAATACCGATTATCAAACTCACGTAAAAATGGCACAACATATGGCCAAGTGGAATAAGTATAAAGCTACAAGCGCAAGTGATCTTTATATTGCTAGCGGCGATCTTACGGATTGGTCTTATGGAACCCATAAAATTATTTCGTTTACCTTTGAACTTGATCCTAAGGCCGGTAACTTTTGGGGCGGAGCCAGTAGTGGCTTTTACCCTGGACCAAGCCTGATTGATCCAGTTTTTAAAAAAAATCTTGAACCCAGTTTATTTTTAATTGAATACGCTGACAATCCCCAACGTTTTTTATCAGTCCATGAGTAGTAACGTATTAGATTTACCTTTACCTATTGTTAGTGAATACCTTGATTACAGACTGTATTTAAGTGATTTTTTTAAATTCAAAAAAGACTCTTTTAAAAATCACTTAACTCCCTATACAACAGCCACTTTTGCTGCGGCTAGCGGTATAAAATCTCCGCAATATTTAAAATTAATTATTGAAGGCGAACGAAATTTGTCAGAAAAATCAATCTCACAATTTTCAAAAGCCTTAGGATTAAAAAAAGAAGAAACCCTTGATTTTAGACTTTTAGTATTAAGCAACCAAGAAACAGATCCCTCAAAAAGATCGATGTTACTAAAAGAACTGATGGACTACCGAGTGGCTATTAAATTAAAAAATGGCCAGATCTCACCACAAATGTTTGACTCCGTCCCCGATTGGGTCGCTTGGGTCTTATACGAAGTAACCCAATTAAAAGATGTTTCATTTGATGTTAAATTTTTACAAAAACTACTACGGTCTAAAGCCTCGGCACATCAAATTCAAAAATCGCTTAATGCCCTAGTTACCAGCGGGCTTTTAGTCAATACCCCTGATCAATCGGGTTACTCAAAAGGTCGCCTGCTTACAGAGCAATCGGATCAAATACCCGTTGAGCTTGTCAGACACCTTCAAGCTGAACTTATGTTTTTAGCTTTAGATAGTTTGTATCAAGATAGCCCTTCAGACAGAGAGTTTGGCTCTGCCACCATGGCCCTGACTCAATCTGAATTTGAAGAAGTGCGTTTTAAACTCAGACAACTTCGAAAGTCTTTACAAAAAGATAATTCTTCAAAACGCACTCACGAATTAGGAGAAAGAGTTTATCAACTCAATATGCAACTTTATCCGGTAACTGAAGCTCCGCTAATTAAATCGCAAGAGCAAGGGCAATCGCAGATACAGATACCCTCTCAAGCTGAAGCACAAACAGAAAGTCAGAGCTGTATTCAACTCCCTCATGATTTAATTCAACAAAATAACAAGCCTCTCTAGCCAATCTCTAAGCTAATTTCTAACCAAAAGAGAGCCAAACAAAGGATATATCTTATGAATTCAACTCCAAAACAAATGGCAAATACAAACCTAAACTCAAAAGGTCACGGAAAAAACTTTTATAATGATATTGGACTCCGATTAGCTCATAAATTATTAGGCTTAGAGTATCTTCATTACGGTTATTTTGAGAACCTACCTACAGCCTTAAGTAATTTACCCCAAGCTCAAGAAAAATATATGGAAGTTGTTCTTGGCCACATTCCAGAAGGTGTTACTACAATATTAGATATTGGCTGCGGCGCCGGAGGAATGGCCAAAAATATGGTGCTGCGAGGTTATGATCTCACCATTTGTGAGCCTGATCCTTATTTGCTCAACAAAACCCAAGAAATGACTAATCACATGGTTAAAGGGGTCATTGGTTTTTATCAAAACACAAATGATTTACCCGAAAATTATTTTGATTTAATTTTAATGTCTGAGTCTTGCCAATATGTCCCCTTTCAGATGGGCTTTGCTCAACATCGCCGATTCGGAAAAATAGGAGGCTATGTGCTAATATCTGATTTTTTTATTACTAAAAATCTAGATAGCCCCTTTCTTAGCAAATCAGGGCACCCTTTAGATTTATTTTTAAAACAGGCTCAAGAAAGTGGATTTGAATTAATTAAAAATATTGATATTACACCTCAAACAGCTCCAACAATGGATATCTATCAATCTTTGATTATCAATAAAGCTTTTCCTATTTTTGAAGCCCTATTTGAATATACACAAAAAAAGTATCCGACTCTCTACAAACTTTTATCTTACTTCTTATCAAAAAAAATAAACTTTGTTCGGCAAAAATATTTAACTCAAAGTGCTGAAGTGTTTTCAAAATATAAAAGTTACCGAATTCTATTATTTAAAATTAATCCCTTAACCTAAAAAGTTTTAACTGAGAGAAAACCCAAGAAAACCCAAGAAAACCCAAGTAATACCAGTTTAAATATAGTTTTTTTGATGGAAGTTTGTTTTATGACAGTTCGTCAATGATAATTTGTATTAGACTTCTTTCATATTGATTTGTCCTTAAAAGGGGGAAAGGGGGAAAAGAGGAAAAAGGACACGAAAGAATAGTAGAACTATTTTGAGCGCCCCTTATTTCTTGTGACACAGAGCTGGAGGTAATTACGCCGCTTTAAGCATAAATCAATATAAAGAAGTCTACTGTTTAGACTTAAACTAAGCAAGCCTTGATAGAAATCAGTTTGTTCAGGAGTTATTTTTTGAATAGAAATATTTAATAAAAATCTTATCGCCTTTACCGAAACTCACTCTTTACGGGGTCAGGAGAGGGGGTTTGACTGAGCCAATCCCAAACAACTTCGGGCGAGACCAAATCATCTAAGCGTAAAAGATCATGACCCGCATTTACAAAATCACGCTTAATTGGATGCGAACTCCACTGTTGAGATTGTGCCTGAATAGGGCCAAAATTATAATCACTTGTTCCGGCTATATAATAAATGGGTATACGCCTAGTAACAATATCAGAATTGCGAGGGGCGCTGCCCGCATAGGCCGCTACGGCTCGAATTTGCCCTGATAAAAAGTTTGCCATATAGTTCGAAAATGTAGCGCCTTCAGAAAATCCCATCCAATAAATCTGCTGAGTTTCGATATTGTAATAAGATCCTACCCCATAATAAACACAATCAAGCAAGCTTTTGCCTTCGGCCACGGTGGCTGAGGCATTAAAACTCATATTTGAATCGTAATGCATAAAGCTTTTTCTAATCTGATTTGTGTGGGCAGGGATCATTAAAAGAAACCCTTTTTTATCTGCAAGAGTTTTCCATCCCTCTTGATTGACCACATTGGCAAAATTATTAAAATTATCCCCTAAACCATGCATGGCTAACAATAGGGGAGCTGGCTTTTGTGGGTTATATCCTGTTGGCGCATAAATAATATACTCCCGACCATTGCTACATTGGCCAGACCTGTAGCCTAATCCGCCTCCCTGGCCCCCTGTAGGCTTAGAATCCAGCGGCGCAGGCGGAGTTACTGGGTCTGTTGGATCAGCCGGATCACTAGGATCAGAGGGATTTGCTGGCTCCTCAGGAAGAGGGTCTGCTGGCTCGTTGAGAGTCGGCGGAGGCTCAGACAACTGATTATTTAAAGCCTTATCTGAGAGCTGAAAACCAGAGTTTTGGCACGAAAAGCCCATCAAAGCTGTTATAAAAAATAATAAGATTGAATTTAGACCCACCCGCTTAATCATGTAATAATTAAAGCAATTTTCTTGCCCCGAGTTGCCCTTATTTTAGGCAAAAGTTTAACAACATCTATTGCCCAGAATCAATTTAAGGCACTTATAGCCTTTTATTGTGTAAAAATTCAATTTGGAGTTAAAGGACTGTTTAATTTTTTTAAACATCTGACCAAAGCCTAGTCAGAGTTCTATTAGGAGGGGGGGTATACCTTAAACAAACAATAATTTATGGTTTAAATAAACTATTGTTGGTATATTTTTAGCAAATAAAATTTTGTTTTAATTGGTCAGATTTTTAAAAAAAATAGCTCCCCATTTAGGCCGCCATAATGCAATAAAACCCTTTACCATAAAGGGTTCTGCATAGCCTAAGGGGTAACGACTGGTGAGCAAAATGCAATCACTAAACAAAGAGTTATTCACACTTTCCACAGACTTATCCACATGTCTAAAAACCATAGCTTTAGACAAGAAAGCTCTAAAATTGATTAGGCTTTTGTCAAATTTGTGTTAGCAAGCAAAACGGGCTATCCATTTTAAATAGCCTCGTTATCAAACAGCCTCGATATTATAAATAGCCTCGATATTAAATAGCCTCGACAGCTAGACCTTGTTTTTTAAAGATAAGCTCTATATTACCTTTTTCGATAATCAATCTATCAGAATTGATTCCTTCAACTGATATTTCAGGATCAGTTAAAACTTGAATCATCCATAAGTTCCAATCTTTAAAAGCACATCCATTTAAGTCCGCTTGAGTATCTAATGAAACACGGCTAACAATTTCACCCACGTCTTCACTAAAACCTCGAGATAAAAATCCTTTTGAGACTCCGCAGTTGGCCCTAACTGACATCTGGTAACGATCAGCGCAGCTCCCTGCACACACTAAGTCTTTGCTGTGTTCGATTTCAATAAATGAAATGGCTGTAAAAAATTCTTTTGGTAACTCAATTTTTTGCCCAAGGCTATTAGCCTCAACCAGTGCCCATTGACTTTCTGGCTTTAATGCCTCGGTAACATTAGATATGCTTTTGGGCCGATCAGAATTTAAATCACCATTTAATTCATCTCCGCTATTTGGCGTATTTAAATGAGGACTACAGTTTTGAAATGATAGCATTAAAGCCGTAAATCCCAATATAAAACTGGTCTGCCTTAAAGCTTTTGATTTAAACATACCCCACCTCCCTAGCTATAAAGAAAGCAAATATAAGACCGAATCACTGTTTTAAAGTAAAACAATCTAACCCACTAGATTTATCGGCACAGCTTTAAATTACTTAAGCTCTGTCTAACTTTGCAAAAACAGCTATAACTTTTACAGTTACCTATCGCCACTCATGGGGCTTTGGTGTTAATCAACTCGGCCCAATAGGATTAAGAGCCATTCAAAAATTAAAAAATAATTTTATATCAATTAAATTAGTTAAAAAATCATCATGAGCCTCAAAAACTGTATAACTTTTAAACAATTATGACAGCCTAACCCTGAAATAATTATTTTAAATTAGCCCAACTTAGCCCTGCTCTATTAATTTTTAACCAAACCTGATACCTTTACACCGGTCCTGGTCGAAACCAATCCTGGTCGAAACCGGTCCTGGTCGCAATGGTTAATTATAGATGGAGACAAACATATGAAACAAATATCACGCCGGCTAGTAACACTTATTTTATTTTCATTTACTTCCTCAATGGCTTTAGCTGATGTTTGGCAAGCAACAAACACCTGGGACCACTCATGGGAAAACAAATACTCAACCTGGATCAAAACTGACTTTAACGAAGACTTTTTTTTAAAAGGCCCCTGGGGCGGAATCCCAACCGATTGCGCTGACGCCCTTTACGGAGCCCGAGTTATTTTTGCTTATCAAAATCAGCTGCCCGTATATTTTTCTTCCGTTGGAGCCTCTCAAGAAACTTCTAAATTTGACTCAATTATTAACCCCGATCAACGCGTAAAAAGTTTTATCCTTTATCTCATAAAAAATGTCGGCACTAAGACTTTGCCCAAAGATACTTATCCTGTGGCGATTAATCGTACTATGATTACCTCTGGCACTTTATGGAGCCGAGTTACCAGTACTAACTCAAATGGGCAAACCTCAGGACACTCGGAGGTGATAAAAGAAGTCAACCCCGCAGGAGTTGTGTTTTTAATTGGCTCAACCGTGCCTGCAAAAGTTCGCGGCCTTTTGGTTGGAACAAGTTTAATGGTTCCTCCAAGCCTTGATGACGAAACAGGCTTTAGACGCTGGGTTTGGCCTCAAAACGTGGGTAACAAATCTCAATCCGAAGGATATAGTCTTGAGCAGTATGACCTTCTTAACCAAAACGATCATGCTGAAATGGCTGTGGATATGGATATGCAAGATCTTGCAAGCGGGGCCCTCACGACAACCCCATTTGATAAAGCAGTTCAAGAAAAGCTCGCAACAAGGGGTGAATCAAATGATGAGTTTATTGAAAGAGCTACCACAGAACTTTGTTCACTACTTAAGCAACGAGAAGAGGTGATTGATGATGCCTTAAAATATCAAGCAAAAATATTTAACGCCTGCATGGGGCCTAATGATTACGATACTTATTCAACACCCTCACGAGATTCAAGAGTTAAAAAAGTACTTGAAGAAACAATTGATTCATTTTTTTCAATGCCCTCTTGGGCTTCAGAAGAAAGTAAAAAAGCCAAGCTTGATAAGCACATGGCTTTTTGTGCGCCCATTAGACTTCATGACTTAACCCAAGTATCAGCCTCTAAAGTATTAATGATGCTCTACAAAGACAAATGGTCTTCTGACCCAAATGATAATGAAAAGGCTCGATGGGGATTAGATTTACCTCAGTCAAGATGCAATAGTTACTAAAAAGTGAGTAGGCCCTTTCTCCAACTATTTCAATAATAGTTTTTGGAATTCGAACACAGCGAGAGCTCCCCTCTTTTAAATTTTAACTAACAAGTTTACGTCTTTTAACTGACCGGCCCCCTAAAAATTGGAGAGTTTGTTATTTCCGATTGAGCCTTCAAGACACTTTCATGAAAAGTGTTAAATCTGTTCTCAAACTGGCCACATCAGTGAAATCTTTATGGATTCGAGAGAGAGTCTGCCCAAGCACGAAAAAGAGTTCCTGAATAGATACTCTCGAACCCGAAACCCGATACTCGATGGTGTAAATGTGGGATATGAGCTGAAAAAGCCATCCGCAGTCCTCGTAAAAATGTCAAAAAATTCTGAAAAAGAAATTTGGCGCACCCAACTTGAGGAGTTTCGAACTGCGTGCTTGGACTTCGTTTAGATTGGCTGAATTGATTTACAGAATTTTGAGAATCTATTTTTTAATGCCTGGTCCCGAAATGAGCCATCCAGATTAACCAATGACCTAGCTCCCTTTACGAGTAAAATTTGTTTTTCATCAATCTGAAAATCCATGGTTGAGAGAATCTCGATCAGTTGATTTTTTGCATTTTCACCTTCTGCAGAGCCAATAACCACATAGACTGGTTTTTTTTGAGTATGCTCATGAAATATCCACTCGAAGGCATTTTTTAAAATGCCTGGAATTCCATGTGCATATTCTGGGCTAAAAATAAATATCATATCAGCCTGAGCTGCCAAAGACCTTGTCTCAAGAACTGCACGTGGTACTTGTTCAGAAAATTGGTTGTCAGGATCAAAATATGGCAACAGTGAAATATCAAAATTTAACCATTCGTACTCTTCCAATTCATTTTTTGCAGCTTTCATTAGCAAAGAATTGGAGGAGCTATTTCTTAAACTTCCACATACTCCAAGAATCTTCATACTGATTTTTTCCAAATAGTTTTCGGAGTCATTTTCTGTTCTTTGCAGCTTTTTAAAAAATCATTAACAAGAGTTTGATAAGGTACATGCGTCTGCTCGCTTAGTTTTTTAAAGTAGTCGATAACATCAGCATCGAGTCGAATCGTTACGCTTTTTTTAAGCTTATCGACATAGGGATTATTGATTAAATTCATTTTTTTTAAATCATATTCTTTACGCATAAATTACTCCTTACAAACGTTTTCAAAATCATGTTTTTCTTTTTTAGTGGCTTTGCGAGCACTGAGAATTCGAATTGTGCTCTCGTCTTCTTTGTAAACGTGGATAACAAACAGTAGATTATTCTTTTGACTATGTCCGATCAAAATGAATCGATCTTCTTGATAGGAATGATCAGGATCATGTCCCAATTTAGCATACGGATCATAGAAAACAGTCGAAGCCTCTTCGAATGAGATTCCATGTTTATCAAGATTTATCTTAGCTTTTTTGGAGTCCCATTTAAAATCCATATCTTATTGTACATACAAAGTAAGTACTTGTAAAGAAAAGTTGCCGACCTTCAGATTTAAATAGTTAACTATTTAAATTCATTAGATTGTTTACAGAAATCACAAAATGAGACAATTGGTGCAGCCAACTTGAGGAGTTTCGAACTGCGTGCTTAGAATTTCAAATTAGTGCTTAACCCAAGCCCGTGTTCTCTAAAAAGAATTGAATTTGACGCTTGCACTGACCAGGGCTTTTGGTAACAAGTGAAACTCTAAATAGACCCTGCAGAAAAGTAACTACAAGTTCCGCCGTAAGTTGGCTTTTGAACTGCTTAGGAAGTTCACCTTGGGACTTTGCTTTTTCGAATCGATCAACAAAGATCTTTTCAAAATATTCAAAGCCTTCTGCGAGATACTTTCTCAGGTCTTTTTCTACTATCACATCAGATGAAAGACTATTTGCCATCAGACAACCATTTGGCAGATTTATATCTATAAACCCATCAAGAATAGCTTCAAAGTATTTTTTTACGCCGACTTTCACGCTTTTCTCAGATAAAAATAGATCGAGCCGTGTTTTAGTGACTGTTTGATTGTAGTGATCCATGCAGGCTCTATATAAAGCCTTCTTACTTTTTAAAGTGTTGTAAAACGAGCCCTCGCCCAACTGGGTGGCATTTAATAGATCCTTAAGACTTGTGTTTCTA
>DYOP01000003.1:55994-75957 GCA_020720425.1 Bdellovibrio sp.
CCGATCAAGTCTTGCGTCTTGGCGTCAAGAAGACTTTTTTGAAAATGCTGGAGGGCAGAAAAAAAATTGGCAGAAGTGCAAAGTGTTGTAATGCCCTTATCTCTATTCAATTTTTGGAGTAATTCATGATGTTGACTGGAGGGACGTTCCGAATGCAAAAAAAATTGAATTTAAAATCTATACTAAAAAACTTCGAAAATCTGGAAAGTACGGTTCAAAAGCCTAATTACAGGCAGCCTGTAAGGATGGGGTCAAACCGAGTTCGAGACCTCTGCTTGGGTCCTCTGGCAAATTATTGGAATTTATAGGATTTAAAAATGGCGCACCCGGATGGATTCGAACCACCGACCACATGATTCGTAGTCATGTACTCTATCCAGCTGAGCTACGGGTGCGCAGTAGTGTGAAAACTTACTTAGAAAAGGACAAAAAATCAAGCTTGTTTAAGCCAAATCAAAAGAGAATAGAATTCTTTAAAAACCTGGTTTGCTCCGCATTTAAAAAATGGCTTGCTCCCCATACTGTTAATTCCCTAAAATCAATTCCTGTGCTTGCATGGCTTAACGCATCCATAATGCCATTGCCCCTTTTAATAGACAATAGGAGAACCCCAAAATGGAAACACTTGATTATTGGAAATTGGCTTTTTCTGAGGCTTCAGACGTTCTGACACGATTTCAAAGTTCACCTGAACTTATGGCAAATTGCCAGGCCTTTTCGAATTTACTGATTAATTGCTATCGCTCAGGGGGGAATGTGTTTTCTTGTGGAAATGGAGGCTCCCATTGCGATGCCATGCACTTTGCTGAAGAGCTAACAGGCCGGTATCGCAAAGACCGAAACCCATTGGGAGCTCTGGCTTTAGGCGACCCAAGCCATGTAACCTGTGTTTCTAACGATTATGGCTTTGAATATATTTTCTCAAGACAAGTTCAGGGATTAGGTCGCTCAGGTGATGTGCTCATCGGGCTATCAACATCTGGTAACTCTCAAAACGTGATTGAGGCTGTTAAAATGGCCAAATCAAAAAATATAAAAACTGTAGGCTTACTTGGCAAAGACGGAGGCAAACTTAAAGAGCTTGTTGATTTAGCTATTATTGTTCCCGCTCAAACCAGCGATCGCATTCAAGAAATCCACATTAAAATCATTCACACTGTTATCGAAACGGTTGAAAGATCTTTATTTCCAGAAAACTATACTTAGTTGATGCTGAAAAAAGCTTAAGTAGTTAACTCAATTAAGCTTTTAAATGCTTGGGCTCAAATGCCATCGGGAAAAGGTCTTTAAAAGCAATTTCCTGCGCTAACAATTGTGTGTTACCCAAAATAATAAGGCAATCTGACAATGCAAACTCAGCTATCACTTGTCGACACAGGCCACATGGGGGCCAGGGGTTAGCCTGATCGGTAACAACGCAAATAGCTTTAATTTTTAAATCAGGCGTTTGTGCTATACCGCTAAATATGGCATTGCGCTCAGCGCACACTGTGGCCCCATAGCTTGCATTTTCGACATTAACCCCTGTTGTGATATGGCCATTTGACCATAATACGCTAGCGCCAACGTGGTAACCTGAATAAGGGGCATAAGCATGACTTCTAACTTTTAAAGCCTCTTGATAAAGATTATTTTTAGTTTTCGAATCAAGACTTAACTGAATATTAAAATTTGATTTCATCTAACCCCCTAAATAAGCACTTGAGTTTAAAATTTTTAGTCTAAAATCTTTAGCTTAAAATTTTTAGTTTATGCTCTTTAATTTAATCCCCATTTCGCATCTGTTTAACAACTTCATCAACTTGAACAGTCAAAAGGCCCTCGGCAGGAGAAGTTAAAACTCTAACATAATTAGGTCTCCCTAAAGGCCTCCACCTTGTAGCACTTTGTGCAACACGTTCAGGGTAAAGAGCAACCAATCGTGCCCCCACGGCTGCCGCTAAATGAGCTACTCCCGTACTGGGCGCTAAAACAGAATAAGAATTTTTTAGCATATAAAGTAGCTCATCTAAATTTAGCTTATCCTTTAGCACAATCACATTGGGGTCAGCATGAAATTTTTTTTCAATCGGGTTAAGCCAAAGCGAATCATTCCCTGTCCCGGTAACAATTACGGGCTGCGACTTTTTTAGTTCGGAAATAGTTTTAATATAGTTATCAATCGTCCAGTTTAAAGCCGACCCTCTCATTCCAGGATGAACAATAAAATAATTCTGGGTCTGCAAGCCCAACTGTTCAAGCCATTGGCGCGCGGGAATGGGCTGAAGCCTTAGCCCGCTCAGATCTCTTGATAGCGCCCCCCCTTGATCCGATGGATTAACTTTTATAAGTATTTCATTTTGTGGTAACGTCTCATTTTTAGATTTTATGCGGCTCCAAATCTTATTAGCATATGTTACCAGATCAATATTATACTCTAGCTCGTGCTTTTGGGGCTGAGATCTTTTTTGCCGCAACCCGTTTTTAAATAGTAAAAAACTCCACCACTGGCTTTTTCTTAGGACAACCTCAGGCCCCGATAGCCACAATACAAAAGCGACCCAAAAGGGGCCATAAAAAAATATAACTTTATCAAAATTATTTTTTCTTATAAACGTATAAAGTTTAAGGGCTGAGTTAAAAGGCGATAAAGGATTAAGCTCAAAAAAAGCTCTTTGTGGTACCGCCCGTTTGCAAATGGTCGATAACCCCTGAGATATAATCCAAGTGACCGAGGTTTTTGTTTCAAAAAAAAGCTGATCCGAAGGCAAAGTCACAACCAAATCACCAATCTTATCAATTCTTACCATGGCAATTTTAGAGTGATCCTGCTTAATGTCAGCATCAGCACTTAATTCAAAATCTCTATCTAAACCTGAAAACAAATTCGATAAAACCACTAACCCTTCCAACTCTCCGTGGGTGGACATGTACAAAACACATTACGGTCGCCATAGGCATCATTCACTCGGCCCACGGGAGGCCAGTACTTATTTGCCTTAATATAATCCAGTGGATAAGCAGCTACCTGCCTCCCATAGGATCTAGTCCAATTATCCTGGGTAACAACACTCGCCGTGTGAGGCGCATTTTTAAGTGGATTATCTTCGGCTGACCATTGCCCTTGTTTAACCATTAAGCACTCTTGATAAATCTGCTTTAAGGCCGAAATAAATAAATCTAACTCAGCCTTACTTTCTGACTCAGTTGGCTCGACCATTAAAGTCCCAGCAACTGGCCAACTCATCGTAGGCGCATGAAATCCATAGTCCATAAGCCTTTTAGCAATATCTACAACTTCAATTCCATAGGTTTTTAAGGGTCTAAAATCTAAAATGCACTCATGAGCCACCGTTTGATTAGGGGCTTTATATAGGGTTTCAAAAACCCCCCCTAATTGATGAGATATGTAATTAGCATTTAAAATGGCTACCGAGGTGGCCCGCTTTAATCCACTGGCTCCCATCATTTTAAGATACATCCAAGAAATTGTTAATAAGCTAACCGACCCAAAGGGCGAAGATGTTACTAATTTTATTGAGCTCCCAGGCCTCATTGGTAAAAAATCAGATAAATGAGATTTAACACCAATTGGCCCAACACCGGGACCTCCGCCACCATGAGGTATAGCAAATGTTTTATGCAAATTCATATGACTCACATCAGCCCCAATATCGGCTGGCCTGACCCAACCCACAAGCGCATTTAAATTGGCCCCATCCATATAAACTTGACCACCAAACTCGTGAACAATATTGCATATCTCTTTAATTGAGGCTTCAAATACACCATGGGTTGAAGGATAGGTTACCATAACCGCCGCTAAATGTTCTTTATGGTGCTTAGCTTTTTCAGCTAGGTCTTGAACATTAATATTTCCTTGCTCATCACAAGCCACAACAATAACCTCATACCCAACCATAGCGGCCGAAGCGGGGTTAGTACCGTGAGCCGAACTTGGAATTAAACAAATATTTCGATGCTCCTGACCTTTACTTTTAAAATATTCTTTTATGACCAATAGACCCGTGTACTCACCTTGTGCTCCCGAGTTAGGCTGAAAGCTTACAGCCGAAAATCCAGTCACTGCACATAACATTTTTTCTAAACTGTGAGCCAAAGCTACAAACCCTTGTAGCTGCTCCTCGGGAGCATAGGGGTGAATCTGGCTTACCTCGGGCCAAGACAAAGGTAACAGTTCAGATGTTGCATTAAGCTTCATAGTGCACGACCCAAGAGGTATCATTGAGCGCGTTAGAGTAACATCTTTTTCGTGAAGCGAAAAAATATACCTCATCAACTGAGTTTCTGAGTGGTGAGAGTTAAAAACTTTGTGAGTTAAAAATAGGCTGCTTCGCTTATTGGCTGGTTCAAAAGATAATGCATTATTTTTTTGAGCTAATGCAAAATAGTGGTCAGCTAAATGAGTTGTTTTTCGAGTTGCTTGAACATGAAATATTTTAATTAAATCGTTGAGCAAATTTAAATCTGAAGCCTCATCAAATGACATCCCAACTTGAGTCTCTGATACCAGACGAATATTGATGTTATACTTTTCGTAAGCAAATTTCACCAAATCCTGAGCCTTGGGAATACTAACAATGAGGGTATCAAAGTAACTTCTATTAGCGATTGAATAACCCATATCATTTAGGGCCAGCGCCATGGCTTGGGTAAAATAATTAATTTTTTGAGCTATCGCCTTTAACCCCTCAGGGCCATGATAAACTGCATACATAGCCGCCATATTGGCTAATAAAGCCTGAGCCGTGCAGACGTTACTGGTGGCTTTTTCGCGGCGAATATGTTGCTCTCTTGTTTGCAACGTCAGCCTTAAGGCCCTATTGCCATTTTGATCAACGCTCAGGCCCACAAGCCTTCCGGGCATACTTCTTTTATATACATCTTTTGTCGCAAAAAAAGCTGCGTGAGGACCTCCGCCCCCCATTGGCACTCCAAATCTTTGAGTGCTACCTACAACGATATCAGCACCCCACTGGCCAGGGGGCGCAATCAAAGTCAAAGCCAAAATATCAGCGTCTACAATAATAATAGCTCCCGATTTTTTTGCTTGCTCAGTAAAAGTTGAGTAATTATTAATTTGCCCAAAAGTATTTGGGTAACTCAAAACAACCGAAAAATAATCTTGTTTAAAATAGTCGGTCTCGGGATTTCCCAAAACACATTCAATCTGAAGGGCATTCATACGAGTCCGAACGACCTCAATAACATGGGGATGCAGCGCCTGATCTAAAAAATATTTTGAACTTTTAGATTTGGTAACAGCATGAGCCATTGTCACAGCCTCAGCACAGCTTGACCCCTCATCTAACATCGATGCATTTGCAATATCCATTTGGGTCAGATCACAAACCATAGTCTGAAAATTAAGTAAACTTTCTAAGCGCCCCTGAGAGATCTCGGCCTGATAGGGAGTATAAGATGTATACCATGAGGGATTTTCTAAAATATTTCGCTGAATAACAGCAGGTGTTACTGTGTTATAAAACCCCATTCCAATCATAGAGCGCTGGGGGCGGTTTTGGCTGACTATGTTTTTTAGCTCAGCAAGGGCCTCTGTTTCGCTAAGCCCTGATCCCAGATCCTTTAAATCAAATGAACTTAATAAATTTTCAGGAATCACAGACTGAGTAAAGCTTTCTAGATCTTTAAAACTCAGGTCTTTTAGCATTTGTTTTTGCTCGTCGAGCGAAGGACCAATATGTCGTGTTTCAAATTTGTTAAAATCTTGAGTCATTTAATGTTACCTCTTAGCTTAGCTTAATTTAATTTTATGGAAAAATTTTATTCTTTGCACTCGGAAAACGAGAAAAAAAGGGGGGGGGGCAGGGGGAAGGAAGCGAGAAGAACAAAGTCATGATTCAAAAAACTATAAGATTTTATTTTTTTTATCTTCATGGTCCTTCTTACAACTTTCATATTGATCTATCCTCGTTGACTTCATGAACTCTTGACCTATCTAGCTTTACTTTTAAATTTCGATCTTACCTATACTGTAACCACTCACCCTATTGCTTTTTCTTCCATATTATTGTCATTTTAATCAGTGAACTAGCAGGCTTGCGCTTGCCATTTATTTATGCGCCCCTGACCCAATCAAAAACTTTTTTATAAAGCTGCTAAATTAACCGCTTTATCAGAGTTTACCGATTTGGCTTTTACGCTTTTAGATTTTGACCTGTCCCCCGCTTTTGACTTAATAGTGGCCTTAGGCGCCTTTTTCACACGAGCACCAACAGCTGTCTTTGAAGCTTTTGAGGTCATTTGAGCTTTTGATTTGCTCGTTTTTGAACTGGCCGATTTTGATTGAGCTGTTTTTGCCTTTCCCCCTTTAAATGATTTTGCAGAAGAAAGAGAATCTGATACAGCACTTTTTATCTCGGTTTCGATATAGGTGGCTAAATTTTTAATTTGCCCAATAATGGGTAACACTTTATTTTTAAACTCGGGAGAAGAAATATCGTTTTTCAAATCAAGTGAGCGAATTTGGCTCCAAACCTGTTGCCATTCTTTTTTTACTCGGGGCTTTAATTTGTTTTCAACTTTTTGAAACTCCGAAAAAAGATTTTTATATTCTTTTTTTAATTCAGAAATTGTTTTTGTTCTTTTAATTCGAAGAAATATCTGAGAAGCAGTCATAACACGTTCTCCTTCTTGTTTATTGTTGAATTCGAGCCTAGCTTGTACACTTGGGCGTGGCAAATTTTTTGATTTTTACATTGTTGTTTTTGCTACAATGCATAGCAATAGTAGCTATTGCTACTACCCATGAGTATCAATCAGTGATTTAAGAGCTAAATGACCGATCATAACATAAATAACCAAATCTATATAGATCACCTAAAAATGTGGAACCGCTTTATACAATTAACTCGGCAATTTTTTGAATCAAATGACTTTTTAGAAGTTAATACCCCAAGCCTTTTGGTTTCTCCGGGAACCGAGCCTTATATTGACTTTATCCCCGTCAAAGCCACTCAAAATAACCGAGTCCATAACCTTTACCTACCCTCAAGCCCCGAGTATTCTTTAAAAAAACTTTTATCCCTTAGCACGGGCCCCATCTTTGAAATCCGCCCCTGTTACCGCGATAACGAATCTTCGGGGCTCCACCGAACCGAATTTTTTATGCTCGAGTGGTATATTCCCCAAATGCCTTTTGCTGAACTTATGGATTTTACTTTACGTTATATAAATTGGCTTATTGAGAATTTTAAAACGCGACCTGCCCCCCACTTTAACCATTTACCAGAAAATTTAATTTCCAATAAGGTTACCATTTCGGAACTTTTTAAAACTTATTTAGATTTTAATTTAACACCCGCTACTGAGCAAGCTGAGCTATTTGAATTAGCTCAAGATCAAGGGCTATTTTGCCAATCCGATTGGAAATGGGACGAGCTATTTTCGCTTTTAATGATCGAAAAAATCGAACCTCAACTTAAAGATGATAAACTTTATTTTATTTATAATTACCCCCCCGCTCAGGCCGCCTTGGCTACCCTAAATCAAGAGGGCTGGGCTAACCGCTTTGAGCTTTATTGGAAGGGAATTGAGCTTGCTAACGCCTATGACGAATTAATTTTACCTCAAGAACAGCTTAAACGAATACACGCAGACAACGCTGTACGCGCAAGCCTTGGGCGGTCACAAATCCCGATTGACGAGGCCTTTATTTTGGCGTTACCCAAGCTTGGTCAAACCTCAGGCATTGCCCTTGGGCTTGAAAGGCTTTTTATGATATTAATGCATCAATCCGATATTCATTTTTGGTCACCACTTTGGACCTCATCGCTATCAGAATCTGCATCCTTGTAATGACTCACTAAATCGGCTTTTAACTCTTTACCCATTTTATAATGGGGTAACTTTTTGGGATCTACGCGAACAGCTCTTCCCGTACTCGGGTTTCGGCCTTTGCGGGCCTCATATTGACGATTCGATATTGTGCCAAAGCCTCGGATTTCGACCCTGTCATTTTTCATAAGGGCTTCGGTCATAGCATCAAAAATTGTATCAACTACAGTAGCCGCCTTAACTCGAGAAATATTGTCGACTTCAGATAATTTATCAATTAACTCATTTTTTGTCATAACAATCTCCCTAAAATGGTAATGCTATATTTTTTTACAAAATAATCAAAGGGCTCTTTTTTGACCGGCAGCGCAGAAATTATACTTCATTCAATTTAGGCCGACTTTAGTCCTGCCAGTGCCACTAAAACCCATGAAACTATAAAAAACAGCCCTCCAATAGGAGTAATCATACCCACCCGGGGCACATCTAAAAGAACTAATAAATAGAGTGACCCCGAAAAAAATAAACACCCAAGCGCATTAAGCCAGCCTGCCCATCTTAATAAGTTATTGTCTTTTGATTGCAAAATAAGAGCTACTATAAGCATAAATAAAGCGTGATACATTTGGTAACGGGCTGCGGTTTCAAAAGTTGTTACCCTTTCTGGGGTAACTATCGCCTTTAAACCATGAGCGGCAAAAGCCCCCATAGAAATAGACAATGCCCCTGCGAGTGCACCTTTAATTAAAAACGTTTTTACGGTTATAGCTTGATTCATCTCTCCCCCCACATTTAGCATTAACATTTGTTTGAGCCCCTCTAAAGACCCCTCTCAACAAAGCAGAAAGGGGTTAGGATTTTAAATTTCTCCAAGCTCACTTGCCATGTCTAATTTGTTATTGTTTACCTCAGAAAAATGCAAAAAACGAGATTGCACATAAAAAACCAAGCCTGTTAATGCCATAAAAATAGCATAAAATATAAAGTACTGGGTCGAGCCAACAAGCAAACTGTCAATCTGAGCAAAATAAGAGGCCAAAATGTTACCAAAAAATACAGTTAAAAGCCAAAAACTCATAATGGTAGATTTTGCAGACACGGGGGCATAAGTATAGGCAAATTCAAGTCCTGTTACGCTAATCATAACCTCAGCAATGGTAATTAAAAAATATGACCCCAATTGCCACTCAATACCAACCATTTTGCCAGCTTCAATTTGAAATTGAGTAGCGGCAACCATAAGGTAACTTAATGTGGCAAAAAACATCCCTAGTGACATTTTTGAAAGTGGCTTTTGAGCTAGCCCCATGCGGCCCAGCAACGGGTATACACCCCTAGAAAAAATGGGTATCAATACCATAACTAAAATAGGGTTAAACGCCTGAATCTGAGACTCGCTCCACTGAATCCCTAAAAACAATAAATCCATTTTTTGAGCCTGCAAAACCCATGTCGAACCACTTTGATCATACAAAGCCCAAAATACAGATATCCAAACATAAACTAATAATATTTTTAAAATAGCTTGCGCATTTAATAACGCTTCTAACGGATGATCTTCGAGTATCTTTGCTTTAATTGTTTTAGATTTATTTTTTAATGCGCTTATCATAATTGGTAACAACCCATGCTTATTGGCTTTTTGCGGGGGAACATGGACATAGTAAGGTTTACCCATTTTAAATATAATAGTAGCAACTAACATAAGCACTCCTGGTAACCCAAAAGCCACCTGAGAACCGTATTTATCAAGCAAAAAGGGGATCAGTAGCGTCGAAAAAAACGAACCAAAATTAATCATCCAATAAAATATATTGTAAACACCGGCAAGCAGGGGCCTTTGGGATTCGGCAAACTGATCACCCACATGAGCCGACACACAGGGCTTAATGCCTCCAGCGCCGAGTGCTATCAATGACAAACCAATTAGCAATCCCGTTTGAGTTTCGTATAAAGCCAAAACAAGATGCCCTAAACAATATACGATTGATAAATAAAGTATTGTTTTGTACTTGCCCCACAGTCGATCAGATACATAGGCCCCCACTAAGGGCAAAAGATAGGTTGCGGCCGTAAAAGCGTGATAATATGAAACCGCGACGTTTTTTTGAATTAATAAGTAGGAGGTCATAAATACGATTAATATGGATTTCATTCCATAAAAACTAAATCGTTCAGCCGCTTCGTTACCGACAATAAATTTAATTTGTTTTGGATATTTCGAAAGCATTTTGCCATTAAAGCTTAGTTATTATTTTTTTTAAAACAAAACCTGCTCGTCTTTTAAATTATACCCACCGAGTCACTTTTTATATACGATCTGTCAGATGGCCACCTTCAAATCAGTCAGTTAAATTATGGCGCGGAGGCCCCCAACACATGGGTTGGATCTTTAAGAGCGGGATATGGCTCATGGTCACATTCATCTTCTTATTCAGCCGGCCCAAAGATTGCCTCATCAATAGCCGGATTAGGTTTTGGCTATAAAACGACCAGCTCCGTTGTTCCTTACATTTCGTATGCTCGACAATCTATCAATACCAAAACCAACGTAACAAACCAATATGGCGCGTTTGGAGAATATAACGATCAAGGGATACACCATACAACTTCTTTAGGCATAACGCTCGACGAACCACAATTTGTTCTCACTCTTGAATATAACATGATTAATATTCAATGGGAAAAAGACAATCCCGCAACCTTCGTTACTAACGGTTACCAAGATGGCTTTGGCATAAAAACGGGCTCGCTGGTAACAAGGCTTTGCGCTTGGCCGACGTTTTTAAAGTAACCTTATTAACTCGTATTTCTCCATTAACCTGTTCGCTTTTCAACCGTGAGTTCAATACCTAAACTAGCCTAATCCCTGAAGGATTTTTGTGAGTAAATATAAGCTGAAAATAGTGACGATAACGTAATTAAATATAATCCAATTATTTTTGCCATTAAAAACGCCAGCCAAGCGCAAAGCCGTATGCCCTCTATTTATTTAATAAATGCACTAAAAATTACGCTAATAGCATCTGCTATGCCACCATTTTGGGCCGATCCAGGCTGTACCTCAAAGCTCCCTAGCAAAGCTTCATTTATTTTTTTATACTCGACTCCGTCAAAGCTGATTTCGATATCAGTTGGCATAAGCCTAAGCCAAAAACTACGCTTTACACCAATACAGCTGACGGAAGATTGTTTAATTTCTAGCAAATCACCTTTTGTTTCAAATGTCATAGGAAGCTCATCCCCTTTACGAAACTCCACAACAACATGCCCCAGCTTGCCTCTCGAAAAGTCAGACCACATTGCGGTTCCCATATCTCTGGCTCTAATGACTTTTTCAGAGTTTGCGTGAGTCGCGCTAGAAAGCAAAAGCAACCCCATCACTAACAATTTCATTTTCATGTTCCCCATTTCTCCTCCTTTTATTACTACAACAGGTAGTAACTTGTTATATTATTACTACACTTGTAGTAAATTGTTTTAAAAAAATTCTTACCTGCGAGACCTAAGCTTGAACATAAAATTTATGGTCAATACTTACACGCGATACTTTAAATAAATTCTCAATCCATTCAGGCGCTCGATAGACTTTGTTTTTATAATTGCCACCAAAAACAGAGTTTAAAACAATAACCAAAATTAGAATTGCAAATCCATATCTAACCCATCTGAATTGCCAACCAAAACGAGGATGCTTTTCTTTTACCTGACCAATGAGCCTTTCCACTCGCTCTTTTAACAATGATTTCTCCCGAAAAAATGCAGAGTAATGAATTAATCCATCAGAAACTAGCGGTATATCATTCAGCTTTAAAAGTGCCGAAGCTAAAAAATCAGGTTTTATACCTACAGATAAGGCCCAATTGTCTGCAACAATCTCTCGAAGTCGATTTAATTTATTACTCAACCCACGGTAACCAGGCATAAACCAAAACAAATCACCCAGCGCCTGAATTAACATGGTAACAAGTAAGTCATAATATCGAATATGCCCAATTTCATGGGCAATAACTGCATTTAACTCATCAATATTAAGTTTTTGAATAGCCTCTTCGGGTAAATAAATATACGGCTTTAAGACTCCGCCGGTGAAAGGAGATCCCGAAACCTCAGCTGAAACATAGACATCAACTACCCTCTGTCCCATTATAATTGTTTGAAATGAAGAACGGCCAACGCGGTCTTGTCTTCTTTTTTTCTCAAATTTATAATAGTGGATAACCCTATTAATTAATAGGACTAGGATATTCCCGTTACAAATAAGACCATAAAAAAAAGAACATGGTCCCCAAATGTTTGATGAATCCAAATAGCAAGATAGTCCCCGATGCTTGCATTGTATAATTTCAAGTCATATCCTTTAACAGAAAATACAGAGCTTATGTAGGGCGCCCAGCCATCTAGCCCTGCTGCAATAGATAATGTTTGGTAACGTGGCGGAACACTAAAGGGATCAACTCCTGAAAATAAAACCGAATTTTCAGGAACCCCACCAAGAAAGTCATAAATTATTTTAACAACCGGTAACGATAGAAAAAAAATTTTCCAACGTCCTGTTTCCACTCGAAAAAACCAAATAAAAAAATTAACAATTATAATTCCGATCGCCAGCGAAAAAATGGAGTTAACTAAGAGGTTTAAAACAATAACTGTCATTTTTTTTGCCCCCTATTCAGGCGGGCCTCAACCACAAGCTTAAGTTCTTCTAACTCTTCGCGAGATAGCCCATCATCAAATTCAAGTAACCCAAGAATAGGACGCAGTTTTTCATTTCCAAAAAGAGAGGTTTTCATTCTTTCAAAAACTTTAAGAGGAGAAGAATTTTTTTGGGCCGTTGAATACAAAAACTGACGCCCCTCTTTTTTTCTAACAACTAAATTTTTATCAAAAAGCCGGACCAAAACCGTCATTACAGTCGTATAAGCCAGATTGTGACCCTGTTTTTTTAGGACAGCCTGAATGCTTGATACTGACATATTGGCTTCGACATTTAAAACACCTAACACTTTTAATTCCAAAGGACCAACATTTGAAAGTTTACTACTCATGATTCATGCAAATTACTACACTCGTAGTTTTAGTCAACTACATTCGTAGTAAATAATAAAATTTATTTTTCCGCCTTGCGCCAAACAGTTAAAATAATTTCTCTCTAAATGATCCCTTGCCAGTAGGGGGAGCCAGCAAGACCCTCTATTTTTAGCAACTTCTCAGTAACCAACCCCAGCTCATCAATATGATCACAGGTTAAGTTTTTAAAAGTCTCGCCGCAAGACGACTCGCTAGCGTTCACATTTAAGGATGTATTTAAATTACTATTTCCTATTTCTTCTAATTTTTCTAAATTATAAATAAGATTTTTATAAGATGAGGTTCCAATAATATAAGTATCTACCCAATCACTCCTTTGAAGATATTTATAAATCATACTTTCAAATGCAATACTTGGCTCAAGCATGTGCTGAACTTGCTTAAGCCGGTTCCAATAGGTTTTCAGATCAAATGACTCTGGCTCAGAATTGTATTTCCAAATAAAATTAGCAAGGGGGCGCTTACCAATAATTCCCAGATTGAGCGCTTTTGCGTTTTTAATAAAATTAAGTTTTGAATGTTGATCTATAAGATTGTCTGAGGTTTGTATTACATCAAATTGGCGACTAGTTATTGCAAACTCAAGAGCTTCATTTTGACCCGAATAAGCAATAAATTTAACTTTACCGACTTTTTTATTTTCAAGCATAGCTTCAATCACCTCGCCCCTTTTTAAAACTTCAAGATCGCAACTATGCAAATGCATGATATCAATGCTTTCAACATTAAGCCTTCTCAATGATGACTCAATTCCTTTGGTAACAGCTTCACCTGTCCAATCTGTTACTCCAGGTTGGCCATGACCCGTTTTTGATGAAACAACAAATGAATTTAGTTTGTTGGCAAGATGCCGACCAATCAGCTCCTCCGACGGCCCATAGCAACCCGCAGTATCTATAAAATTAATTCCCAAGTCTAAAAGTCCATTCAAAAAATGATTAACTTCTTTATCTGAGCCATTCAAAAATGCTCTATCAAGGTGCCCAGCCCCAAAACCAATTTTACTAACTTTAAGCCCCGTGCCCCCAAGTGTATTAAATTTCATAATTCATTCTCCTTTTGTTTTTTAGCCATTTATCTTTTTCTTGAAGTCTATTATATAACTCCCCATCTAAAATAATTGATATTGAATTAGTTCAAAATTTTATCTAAAAAGATCACTCATGATAAAAGGTAAATTTAGTATTAAAGGAATTATCGATTCAAAAGAGGAGCTATATAAAGAGCGGGTATCAAGCTTACGCCTGACTTCGAGCTCTTATTTTAAGATCAGCGGATGCCTAGACTCCTATTTATTTACATTTGCCACCTGTCATTCACAAATGAGCATTCGTGCCTTAAATGAAACAAGTGAGTTAAACCTTTATTATTTTAAAACTCTCCCGCCTGGGACCCCGTTTGAGCTTGAGGCTATCTCATCGTATAATGAATTATATTTTTTTTATTTTTCAAATGAGTTACTCAAAGAAACCCACTCTCGATATAAAATTCAAGGGCCCTTATTGATAAGTCATTTTAACAAACAGGCCTATGTTAGAAAAAACAATTGGCTAAACGAAATCCTTCATCGTTATTTTTTTGAGATCTATGCTGTAAAAGAAAAAGAAAACAGCGCGACAGATTTTTTAGAAAAAGAAATAATCAAAGAAGTATTTTATTTAGGTCTAAATAATACAGCAAAATATTGCGACCGTTTAAATTTAGATTCACAATTTTTATCTGGCAAGTCAGACTTAGTAAAAAGGCTATTATTATTTGTTGAAGCCAACCTCGATACACATCTTTCTTTAAATCAAATTGCCAACAAAACCACCTGCAGTGTTTCAACAATTAAAAGAAGATTTCAGGACGAAATGGGTCTTTCAATTCATGAATATATTCAAACAAGGCGCCTTGAAGAAGCCTACAAATTATTATGTTCTCAAAAAATGAATGTTACCGAAGTGTGCTCTCAGGTTGGGTTTCAGAGTGCAAGCTCATTTAGCGCCTTATTTAAAAAAAAATATTCCATGCCCCCCAAAAAGCTCATTAAATCTAAAGCCTGATCCGGCCTCTTTATATTAAAATTGCTAAAGTCTCTCACACCCTATTTCAACTTAGCACCATGAGCATATAACCGAAATAGGTTTTGCCTCATGAATAAATGACAATTTTTGTCTTCATTGTAAATTGATTTCATAGAAGCAACCTTAATTTTCAATTATTTATACTGATTTGAGAGGCTCATAACTTGCTACAAAACAGCATTATGAAAACATTAATATTAAGCACTTTAATACTATCTGCCACATTTTTAATCCAAGGTTGTAATAACAATACCAACCCCGATATCGACAAATCTACCCCCCCTCCCTACTACACACCTGAAAACTACACAGGACTCGAAATGGAATTACAAAAAGCGGAGTTCTCTTGTGCAACCCAAAACGCCTGCCCCAAGAGTGTCGGTTTGATATTTTCAAACATAGATGGAAATGTTCATAGTCCAACAATTTCACAATGCACAGGTTTTTTAGTTGCTGAGGATATTGTTGCCACAAATAGTCACTGCATCCCCAACAGACTTAAGACACCAAACTCCTCGTGCGACGCACAGATTGCCATTAGATTTGTTGAATCCTCTGGAGCAAAAAACATTTTTACCTGCAAAGAAATTATAAACTACAGTTCAATCGGAACATTTGATCCTGACTATGCATTTTTTAAAATTGAAAAAACTAGCAGAGAACCTTTGTTAATCCACCAAAATGGGGTTAAAGATAAAGAGCCCATTCAGGTAGCAAAGATTACTCCTCTAATTCACTCTATAGGCGGTATTCTTGAGGTTGAAAGCTGTAAGGTTGGTCTTGGAACTCTTCTCAACTTAAAAAGTACAAACTCTTGGTCCAAAATAGCTGTTGGTTTAGGCTGTCAGGGGATAAATGGCAACTCTGGATCTCCTGTATTAAATGATGAGGGCAAAGTTGTCGGAATCTTGCAGAGTAAAATGACGAAAGAATACAAAAATTATCTCGAAAACACTTTTAAGACCTTTAATATTAAGTTCCCAACCAGCATAGCTCCACATATTTTATTTACCAATCTATCCTGCGTCGCAGACCCCGAAACAGGAAACTTTAATAAAGAAAAATGCCTTAACGGCGAAAAATTGAGTTTTTTAAATTGCATTTCTTTTAATAATGAAAAAACACAAGCCAATATTAAAGATTTATATGACAAATGGAAGACCGACCTTCCTACAATTTTTGTTTACGAGTTCATAACTGAGGAAGCTACATTTACGACAGAAGCGCAACCGATTTGTGTAAAACCTAAGGCTAAATATGCAGACTACAGTCGATTTGTAACCCTTAATGGCTTCATTGGATTTCGCAAAGAACATCTAAAGTTGTCTTATCCTCATGCTGTTACCATAGCTCAAAAATTTACTATTAATGATGAGTTTCGGCTCGATACGGAAATAAAATTTTCCGAAAAATCGCGTTCTGTTTACAATATTGACCTTGTTAAAAACCAAGGCAAATGGACAGGAACTACTTCAATCTATAGGAAAAGCAATGACATGTTTGGTTTTAATAATTCAGAAATGGCCTTAGCCCTACCTGAATGCTCAGATCTTCAACTTAACTCTGAAGAAATTAGCCGATTTAAAAAAGTAAATGGTGAACTAGTAACGTCACAACAATTCATCGAACATCAGGACCCTAAAGAAAAAATGACATGCGAAAAATGATCACTTCATCATCCTAATTTCCAACTCTTGCCGTCGTTCCAATCTTGATAAAGTTCATAGCCAAAAGACTCCAATAGCCAGCCCCGAGGATGTAAAATATTTTGTGTAAACGAGTTAAGTTAATTTGCTTTTACATTTCGTCAAACCGCTCTCCCTTTCGAGTCCGTCTGCTTGGGGGTAGTGATTTTCAAGGTTTTTTTCACTTCTGTGAACCAGGAATCAACGACTTACGCGCAAAATTCCATTACGGCGGTTCGATAATCTTCCACCAGGGGGCACCAAGTTTTATGTGCGATTTAAATTTTACTTTCGAACCAATCCACCAAAATATCGAAGTCGATATGCAATTTCACCGTTGATTCGAATTTCCTCTTGTCCTGAGAAGTTAGAATAATCCCCTTCGTTAATGTCTAAGTAAATATATTCTCCATGGTGGAACTCAAATGATCCCAGCAACGTCCCTCTCGATACATGGCTCCAAGAGCTGCCCTAAGAACCTCCACAGTGCGAGTGCCATCAATTAAATCGGACCGGACAACCCACATCCAAAGTAAGCCTGACTCCAGACGGCTTCTCCTTTATAATAAATATGCTCTTGCCCACAAAAATCAGATAGGCCAACGAATGAGTCGTGGCAAAAGAAGTCACCTTCTTTAAAGGTAACATCAAGTGAACTCAGACATGCCGACGAAATCTTTTTCCCTCCAGGCTCAGCACCAACCCAGCCGTTTGCTTTAGCCTTGATAATGAATCTTTCTAAATTTTCCATAGGGCATTTTCTCGTAAATATATTTATGCTGTGATTTTTGCCGGTTCAACCAAATAGGCTTCATGAATTAATTGATCCACATGAACTTCAAAACGAGATGGCCAAATGAGATCAAGTCCATGTGAATCTATTGAAACCTTGGACCATTCATTTTGTTTCGGATAGCAAAAAACTTTGCTGAAAAAACTAAGATCGCAGTAATAAATTTTATTGTCATTTAGGATCACACTGAGTTTGTTGTATTCTAAGGCCTGAACTTTAAGAATTATTCGATTGGCTGAATCCATGGGACATCCTTTCCAGCAACTGCGTGTTGCCAGGCTTCCAGAAGTTCACTTTTTCTCTCAACACACCATTCTTTTATCAATTTTTGAGTCCGAAGGCTCACTGCGCCGGCAAGAATATTGCCTTCAAGATCAAAAACAGCAGTGGCTCCCTTATAGCGCACATGAAAATGAGGAAGTTTGTGTTCCTTAAGGTCAAACCAATAAATATAAATCGATATTCCAAAAAACTCTGAAACTTTAGGCATATTTAAAATTTATAGCGTCTTTTTTTATTTTAGCAAAGATTTAATCACTTTGAACGTTTTTATTGGCGGATATTGCAAGTCCAGTTCGAGTGCGTCCGCTTGGGGGTTGTGATTTTTGAGGTATTTTCTCCACAGCCAATTCCTGAAGATATTAGTAATGGATAATTGCACAAAACCGGAGCCACCCCGTTGTAAAAATGGGATCCACATGATTGCAAGAACGGGATCAAGAGTTTTACCCTCTGCGAAAATGTGCCCTATTCCGCCCTGTTACCAGAGCTGGCTTTAACGACCATTTTTAACTTTTCACGATTGATTTGATCTTGAAGAGCCAGTTCTACGGCAAGCTCAGGCAAAATCCCAACCTTTGTCTCGAATGAATGATATTATCATCATCGACAAGAATGGAGTCATACTTTTATTTTTTCATTTCAACATCAATGGGCACAAAGCTCGCAATTGCTTTAGGAATTAAACGAACACCAAGGCTTTCACAGCGCGCTCTGATTTTAGATTCCTCATAACGAGATGTTACTAGAATTGCCCGATTTGAAATTTTCAACTCTTCAATAATATCTAGACCCGTTATATTTTGATCCAAAAGCTCATAATCAATCAAAAACATTACTGATTCAGGAGCGGCTGATAAAATCCCCTGATCGATAAACCAGCTCCTAAACTCACCTACAGAAGTAAAGGTAAAGTGTTCAATTTCTTGGCTTTCATACCTATTAGAGCTCAATCGTTCTGACCATATTTGATGAATACAAAGGTCATCATCTAACGAAATAACAAGCATTTTAGGCATAAGCCTTAATTTTTCTACAAACCAATGCGGTGCCTGTGCCTTGGGGAATACCATTTTTATTTTGGTCCCAATGCCTTCTTTTGATTCAATAGCAAATGTGCCACCAAAGGATTCTACTGTTTGCTTAGCGTGATAAACTCCAAGGCCAGATCCTGATTGAGTCCCCTCTTTGCCATGACTCACGCCAATTTCACCAAGTTTTTTTAAAATATTTTCTGGTATGCCTTTACCGTTATCTTCAATAACTAAATTAATGTCATCCCCAGAACAGTCAAGACTTACAACAATATTACCTTTCTCGGACAAAAAAGCTTCGACCGAATTATTGATCAAATTAGAAATTACTCTTTTTAATTCAATTGAGTTTATATTCGCAAAAAGCCCATATCCTTTTTGAACATTTGCTTCAATCACAACACTCTGTTTATCCCTAAACTGCATCCGCTTTTCTGAGACAAGTGAGTCAATTATTGGGAATAGCAGTTGAACTGACAGCTGGGGTAAGTTTTGATTGCTTAATGATGACCCCCCAGTTTTGATTGCAGGGCTTTTCCCCTTATCGAGAAGTTGATTGGCTATATCGTTAATCCGGCTTACTGAACTGCGAATTATCAACCTATGATTTTCTGGAATCTGTGTTAGTTGCTCCATGACCATATTCAATGCAGACAGGGGCGATCTTATATCATGAGAAACCTGCTTCGCCATATTTGAAATTGCCGATGCTGTAATTACAAGTTGTCGCTGAGCGAGAAAAACTTTCGCCGTTTTTATTATTAAGCCGACCAAGCCACCAATTATTAATCCAAGAAAAAGATTAAGCATGTACAGAGTGTCCTTTTGGGCAATGTCGACACGTATGTTATAGGTTAGAATTTTGCTGTGGCTTTGCACGGTCAATCCAGAAAGATCACTAAGAAGGTAACCACTTTTGTGATTAAACTGTCGATCTAGCAAGACCTTAGATCCCTCGAATAAAGCAATACTATTTACTGCACTGTAAGAGTCTGACTCAATTAAATTTACTACCATGCTGACAAGGCCAGAGGTGCCTATAACTACACCTTGATTTCCCGAATGAGCCTCAAGCAGCACACACACTTTTTGAACTAATGCCTTGGTAGAGTGATGTGACGCTAAGGTGATCCCGCAGGTCGAAAAAAGGGATACAATTAGAGCTGTCAAATAGGTAACTTTTTCAGTGAAAAACCATTTCATTACATAAAGTTAGCG
>DYOP01000203.1 GCA_020720425.1 Bdellovibrio sp.
GCAGGGTCTTTTGAGTTGGTACAAGCCGCAATTGGCGAGGGTTTGGCTCCTATTATTCAACCCTTAGTGGCGTGGCTTACTAAAATGGCTAATTCGATACTTGCAAATAAAGAGGCTTTTGTTCGGGTAGCTTTATCGATAGTGGCGACCACAGCGGCTCTCACAGCTATGATGTTGGCATTTAAAGCCTTTACTATTTTATCTGCTACAAACCCATTTTTATTAATTGCTTCGGCTTTAGTAGGAATTGGCGTTTACTTAGCAACGATATACGCAACTTCGAAAAATATTGAAACACTCTCGACACGTTTTGCGGCATTAAACGGCAGAATATTGAAAACCTATCACGAGCAAGAGGGCGGTGTCAAAGCTCTTTTCTCACAACTGCAATACGTACAAAAGGGTTCGCAACGACACAAGGATATTGTAGAGCAGATAAACACGCAATACGGACATATTTTAGGTAAAAACGTAACTTTAAACGATAATGCAAATTCTTACTTAGACGCTCAAAATAGAATTTTAGCCGTATTACTGAAACAGGCACAGGCAGAAGGAATAAAGGCAAGATATTCTGAGTTATGGGCAGCTCGCGAATCAAAGGTATACGAGACTCGCCAAAAAGCCAGTCAATTAGGGTTAAGTCTTGAGGGTGAGGAAACAGGCAAAGGGCTAACGAAATACTTAGAATACTTAAAAAGTCGAAAAGCAGGCAAAGAGGGGTTCGGGGCAAAGGTAGACGATTTTTTTGGGGTTACTGATGTTGGGCAACAAATGGAAGCTCAAAAAATATTCGGAAAGAAGTTTAATTTTGACCAAGTAAAAAAGATTGGAGAGCTTGCAAAACTTCATGGGGATAACCAATTAGACAAAAAGGAACTTGCTCACTTACAAGGGTTAATGGGCGATTTAATCGACGTACCGACCGCTCCGACTACAACAACGACACTAAAAGAAGCTGCCCTTAGCAAAAAAGCGAAAGATGTAAAAGAGGAAATAGT
>DYOP01000103.1:0-2701 GCA_020720425.1 Bdellovibrio sp.
TTGGATTACCACTAAGAAGAAACCTTTCTGGTTTGTTTAAATTAAGAGTTGGAAATTATAGAATCATTTATCAAGTAAAAAAAAATGAAGTCATAGTTCTTAGCTTAGCTGTAGGACATAGAAAACAAGTTTACAAAGACAGATGACAGGTGAACGGGTGCGCGGTGAATTTTCCTGTCCTGTCCAATCCTGTACATTACATTACAGTACAGTGCTTCATCGGACAATTGCCTATTTTCCCAACAGTTTAATTTTTAGTGTCTGTTACTTGAAATCTAGTATTTATCTTTCCAAAACTGCACATTTGTAAAAATCTTGAATTTCGGTAACACTATTTAAATTTGTTTTTTCGTATTTTATGCCGGCCTTAGCCAAATCGCTTTTCAGATGTTTTCCTATGTTTTTCAAAACTAATAAATCGATGCCTTGCAAGCTTTCCACTAAGTCATTATGAGTATGTTCACCATGTTCCTCATTTTCGTCATGGTCGTGATGCTCGTGCAAATTGGTTAAAAACTGATTTAATATTATTTGCCCTTCAATGATTTCAAGAATTGCAAACTCTTTAGCTCTGCCGGTTCTGTCTGCTAAAGTAACCCGGTCGTTTGTTGGAATTGCTATTTTCATATATTTAACAAACTAAATTATTTCATTAAATACAAGTCTTTTTATGCCTGTTTAATCCTGAATCGCCCCATTTTTAAGTGTTTTTTTTTATTCTCGGGTAGCTGCCTCGACCTGATCAAAAAAGGATGAAATCGGTTCGCCCCCCTAATTAGGGAAGACTTAGCCATGTGTATTTTATACAAAATTCATTTATTTTGGTTTATTTCCTTATTTCTTTATTTTATTAGATATTAATGATTAAAAATTGTCTTACCAAACGTTTAAAAATGATAAAAAAAACTCATATCTATAAAAAACCGTTTTTGCTTATTTATATTTATATTAGCATCTTGCTTAACATAATATTTTTTTCTTTACAACTTAAGGCTTTAGACTGTCCATTTGAAAAGGCTGAAATTAAATTTCAAGTACAGGAAGATCAATTAGATGAGTTATTAAATGCTTTTGATGAAAGCCATGATACTGCTCAAAAAAGAACAATATATTTTATTGATGACAAAAGCTTATCATTATCTAAACAGTCAATTTATTTGCGCCTACGTTTTAATAAGCAATCAAATGATTTGCCTGATCCTACTATAGAAGTAACAGTAAAAAAACGAAGCTCAGAGCCCTTTGAAGTGAATGAAATAAAAAAATCCGATATAAAGAAAAATCAAAAATACAAATGTGAGATTGATAGTAGCAGTTCTCAAAATTTTAAATACTCGTTTTCATTGACTGGTTTAAAAACTTTAAAGAGTTTAGAACCGCAGACCGTGCGTAACGAATTTTTAAACGATTCTCTAAGATTAAATCAGAGTCACTATGATCTTTCGAATTTTGATAAATTTGATAATCATGAATTCGATGCATTTAACTCTTTCAAGTTAAATTTTAATGTTAACCTTTACGATAATTCTAATTTCAATCGTTATCATAATGTTAATATCTTAAAACTATTAAGCCAATCCCAAGAAAAATATTTAAAATACTATGTTGACCCATCATTTTTTAATCCTGATAAGGCAGCCCTTGAGTATGATTATAATGTTAGGGCTAAATCTAATAATAAATTTAATGTTCAATCTAATTTTAACTCTAATTTGAATCTTAATTCTGATCGTCATTTTACTTTGCATAACCAACAAGGGGCACAACTTTTAGGGCCTATTAACTCGCTAACTTGGAAAACTAAAAACGGTTACTCTATCGAGCTCTGGTATTTTGAAAATTATTTATTTTTAGAAGTTTCTACAAAAACCGAAGTTAGCCTCCAAGATCAGGCAAGAAAAGAGCTAGCTGATATTCTAAATTTAAATCAGATAAATTTGATTAAAAATGCACCCACAAATAAATTTTCTTCTAAAACAGACTTTGCTATTGAGTTTTTTAAAACAAAATTGCCATAATGACATTATTTCAATACGACATGAGTCCTTTATGCCACTCTGAGATTATGACCTTATGCCACTATGCCACTATGCCATTCTGACATTCTGACATAATAGCTGGGGCGCGTGGGGATTAGGCATTTTTAAGTTTAACGATTTGTAAGAGAAAATTCTTATTATTAATCTTACAAGTATTAATAGTTTTACAAATTAAACAAATTATGAGATCAAATGAATTATGAGATCAAACAAATTGTGAGATCAAACGAATTACGATAACAAACAAATCATGAGAGCATTCAAATTATACGATCATAAAAATTTATTTAGGCTCGACAACCTGAAGAACTAAATTTGTATCAATAGCATCCCAATTTTTAATTTTATCCGAATTAAGAAGATAAATTTCTAGCCATCTTCGATGGGTATTATATAGTTTATTGGATATACTCATAAGAGTTTCATCGGGCTTTACTGTATACTCAATAAGCTTGTAGCTGCTACTATCAGAATTAACCACTTTAGATAACTTAATTTTAAAACTATCTAAATTGCGAGTAACATCATTTTTAGTTAATCGGTGAGAGGGGAAACCTTTTAAAAAAAGTCTCATGTCATTTTCAAATGACTCGTCAGTTGCAATTAAAGGTAATGCGGCCAAAGGTAATTCATTTTTGGTTTTAACGCTTTTTGAATGACCG
>DYOP01000103.1:2801-5089 GCA_020720425.1 Bdellovibrio sp.
TGACTCTATTATTTGAGTCCCCATTTTTTGAAGAAGCTATGCTGTTAACGGGATTTTTGTTTTTATAAACTTTTCCATTTGTATTAGCAATATAAGCAAGATCTTCTTTTTTGATTTTTTGTTTTATCATCTCATTTGCAGTTTTAGCATCGTCAGGGCTTTTAAGAGCCGTGCTAATTATTTCGTTTTCAACAGTATTTTCGTTCGATTCTGATAAAATAACTTGGTTTGCTGATGTTTTACTTTTTTGGTCTAAATCCATCTGGGATATTTGACTGAGCATTAGGCTTCGTTTTTTTTCTTTAGATGAGCATGAGTAAAAAAAACTTGATGCTATTAAAACTAAAACAATTAAATTAAATCTTTTAACTGAGCTTAATAAAAATGATGTTCTCATTAAAATCGGCCTCCAATGCCTAAAAGTATGCGGCCAGCAGTTAGGGATACTTGAGAGTTATTTGATTTTTTTTCAATCAGTGAGTTTTCAAAACTCCAACCGGCTTCCCAATAATAATTATTAGATAAATCAATTCGAGCCGTAGCTTTTCCGGTAATAATTCGGCCTGAAACAGTGCTGCTGGTTGGTAAAAAATAATATCCCAGTTGAATTTCTGACCACTTTGGATATTTTCCAAGGGGTAAAAATTCGAGACTTTTAGATAGTAACCAAGGTGCTGGGGCTGTATAAAATAAAGAAGTTCCTAAAAATTGACCTTCAAATCGTGATTCACCATATTTGTATTGAACCAACCCCAGTGTTACCCCAAGCGAAGGGTCCCACTGATTAACTCCTGGGGTAAAGCGATAAACAAAATCAAACGCGCTGATATTTACTGACCCCGAAGATGGGCCTGAGCTTACAGAAGACTGAGATAAATATTGATAAATAAACCCATACCTTTGTCTTGTATGTGACTTTAAAAAACCTAGGGTTTCGGGCCAAAAACGAATATCAGCTTCGACTGAGGCGGTAACACCCCCAGTAGACGCTGTTATTCCTGCTCTTGGTGTTACAAACCAAGAAGGCGAACGATAAATGGGGTAATCAAAGTAGTATTTTTCTTTAGAGGAGTTGTTGATTAAAGCAATTTGGGGTCTGTTAATTTTGTAAGGGAGGATTGTTTTTGCAAGCCAAACATCTTCTTTAAATTGATTTTGTACCGATTTAACAGAATAGAGTGATTTGACCTCATTATTAAGGGAGCTTTTAAAGTTAACCTTTAAAGGTATCTCATCAGCGTAAGTGGCAGAAAACACAGGAGACTCGATAGTCAGTCGCAAATCTTCAGAGGGAGGGAGCGAAGTTAATATAAAGGGATAAGTAACCATTATATTATCTACAGATATTACGTTAATAAAAGGAGCATTAATAGGTGACTGAATCTTATAAAACGTTCGATATCCATCAACGCTTAAATCATCATTTCGCGCTATTTCTAAAGGGATTTTTAATTTTGAGGTATTAAAATTTTTAGTTCCTGGAAGGGCATCAAAAAAAGTAATATTTAACAACTCGTCATGGCTGGTAACTTCATAAATATTGGGTTGAGGCGGGCTAATTAAAGATTCAAATAAAACAGTCCAGTTTTTAAAAAAATAAGTAAATTTAATTTTTTCATCTGTCTGTAGATCAATAACACCTTTAAGGGGTTGATCTTTGTCCATTAGCTTTAAACTTGCCTCAGAACTTGAATGCAGCAAGTAGCATAGGGTTTTTCGGTAACTTTTTTTAACCTCTTGATTAAAACAAACCTTGTCTATATCAGAAAGACCTACAGTAGAAAGGCTCGTTTCAAAAAAATCCATTTTCTGGGAGTCGGGGTTAGCAATTTCAGAAAGAATTTCTCCTTGGCTGTTTAACAGTAAAATTAAATCGGGCCAAATCAGCTGTTCAGAAATTGTGATTTTAAGATTTTCATTATCAATTATTGTAACTTCTGATCTATCAAATGTGTAGGTCCTAGCTCCAATAAATAGGTTTCCATCTTCTTTAATTTCAAAAGCTAATTTTGGATTTTTTAATTTTGCACCATATTGGGCGGGGTGAAAGCGTAAATCAGAGGCATAAACCCATGAATTGATAAAAATAAAGCTTAAAAATAATCCAACTCTCAAGCCTAAGCCCAATCTTAGGTTTAAACCCAATCCAAATTTCAAACCTGAGTAGTTACCTAAACCTAATTTAATAACGAACTTTAACAATTTAGACAAAAAGACTTTTATTGTAACTGAGTTTTTTAGTGTCATTTAATTATTATTTAGGAATTTATAATTAATTCAAGAAGAAT
>DYOP01000104.1:0-2697 GCA_020720425.1 Bdellovibrio sp.
AGATAACAGATAACAGATAACAGATAACAGATAACAGATAACAGATAACAGATAATAGATAATAGATAATAGATAACAGATTATAGATTACAGATAATACTTGAGTTGAAAAATATTTAACTCGATTAAATATCAAGTTGAACTAAAATTAAATTGGCCAGAGCGTCCCTAAACCTAAAGGAGAGTCAAGATGAGTCAGATACCTTTTGTCGATCTAAGAAGTCAGTATTTAGCATTAAAAGAAAATATTCACGCCCGAATTGATAAAGTCCTTGAACATGGGGCCTACATTAATGGACCCGAAATTTCTGAACTTGAAGGCCAATTGGCTACTTTTACAGGCACACGCTTTGCGATCGCCTGCTCTAGCGGCACAGATGCCTTACTTATCCCGCTCATGGCACATAATATTGGCCCTGGGGATGAGGTTATAACGACAGCCTTTTCGTTTATTGCTACCGCCGAAACCATTGCCTTAGCGGGAGCAAAACCTGTCTATGTAGATATTGACCCTAAAACGTTTAATATCAACCCTGAGCTTATTGAAAAAGCGATAACACCTAAAACAAAAGCCATTATGCCCGTTTCGCTTTATGGCCAAATGGCCGATATGGATGCCATCAATCAAATCGCTAAAAAACACAACTTGATTGTTATCGAAGATTTAGCTCAAAGTTTTGGGGCTACTTATAAGACAAAAAGATCGGGATCTTTAAGTCACTCAGCAGGGACTAGTTTTTTTCCGGCAAAGCCTTTGGGCTGCTATGGTGACGGCGGAGCCATTTTTACAGATGATGAAAATCTTTATAAAGCCATGAAAGAAGTGAGGGAGCATGGCAGTGAAAAACGTTACTACCATACCCGTTTGGGAGTTAACGGCCGCTTAGACACCATACAGTGCGCTATTTTACTTGCTAAAATGGAACGTTACCCATGGGAAATTGAAGCCCGAAACCAAGTGGCAAATCGTTACCACGAAGGGTTGTCACATCTAAAATATAACGACTTTTCAACACCTTTTGTTGAAAAGTTCAACCAAAGTGTATGGGCCCAATATACATTAACCGTAGGTAACAGAGATGGATTTCAAAAAAAATTAACTGAGCTTGGGGTTCCGAGTTCAATCCACTACCCCATGATTATGCCCGATCAACCTTGGTACAAAAGTCAATTAGACCGAGTTTCTGATTGGACAAATGCTAAATGGGCCGCTAATCATGTTATTAGTTTACCCATGTACCCTGATATGAAACCAGAAACTCAAGAAATCATTATTACAAACGTTAAAAAAGCCTTGGAGGCCACTCAATGATTAGCGAATTTCAACCTCTTAAAAAAACAGTAACCCTGAACCACTCAAATGGCCAAATCGAATGGGGTAACACTCAGAATTTTGTTTTATTTGCAGGGCCCGATATTATCGAAGACGAGGGTATGGTTAAAGAGGTGGGCCAAGAGATTAAAAAAATAACAACCGAATTAGGTATCCCTTGGATTTTAAAATGTAGCTATGATAAAGCCAATCGTCAGTCAGCTCAAAGTTTTAGGGGCCCTGGGGTAAAAGCGGCACTGGACTCTTTATCGCGTATTAAATCTCAAGTGGGTTGCGCCCTTTTAACTGATGTTCACGAAACCACTCAGGTGTCTTATATGAATGAAGTCGCCGATGTTATTCAGATCCCGGCTTTTTTAAGCAGACAAACAGACTTACTTGTAGAAGCCGCTAAAACCGGAAAAGTGATTCATATTAAAAAAGGGCAATTTTTAGCTCCCTGGGATATGAAATCAATTACTCAAAAAGCAGTTGATGCGGGTAACTCAAATTTGTTACTTTGCGAAAGAGGTACAAGTTTTGGTTACAATCGTTTAATTAACGATATGACAGGCCTTATTGAAATGCGCCGATTAGGTTACCCGGTTATTATGGATTGCACCCATTCAACCCAGCTTCCGGGAGCTACAGGCTCAAGCAGCGGTGGACGAAGAGAAATGGTATGGCCATTGGCCCGAGCTGCTATGGCCGTTGGTGTTGATGGCATCTTTTTAGAAACTCACCCCAACCCCGATTCGGCCCTTTGTGATGGCCCCACTTCACTGGCGCTGAAAGACCTAAAATCAATGTTGATAAATTTAAAAGCCATATTAGCCACTCACAAAACCCGCGCGGAGTAAGGGATTGCAAAACCTTATAGATCCTCCTATTTTGTTTTTTCTGCTTGGAGTATTTGCTGTTGTTTTAAAGTCAGACCTTAAGCTGCCAAAAAGTTTAGGTGAGTTTTTATCTATTTACCTTCTTATGTCATTGGGGTTTAAGGGGGGCTTAGCTTTATCTAAAACGGGCTTTCAATCTGATTTTTTATCAGCTCTTTTAGGCGCTATGATTTTTGCAACTTTTATCCCCTGGAGCCTATTTTATATTTTAAAAAACAAAATAGGCTACCCAAACGCAGCCGCCGTTGGCGCCACTTATGGCTCTGTAAGTGCTGTTACCTTTGTAACCGCCACCACATGGCTTGAAACAAGAGCTTTAGAGTTTGATGGATCTATGATTGCCATTTTAGCCCTTATGGAAGCTCCTGCAATTATTATGGCTATTTTACTGTATGAATCTAAAAAAATTGCTTCAGAAACCCACTCTTCTAAAGACAAATCTTATGAAAACAAATCTTATGAAGATAAGGCTTCTAATGATATTGC
>DYOP01000104.1:2797-5056 GCA_020720425.1 Bdellovibrio sp.
GCTTCTAATGATATTGCCTCTAAAAACATCACCTTTAATAATAAGTTTTCTATTAACAAGGCTTCAAATATCAACTTTTCTAATAGCAAAGCCTTACAAAATGCTTTTATGCAAAAAAATAATATTTCGCATTTGCTAAGCTTGATTCATAAATCACTACTTAATGGCTCGGTTTACTTACTTTTAGGAAGCCTCTTAGTTGGCCTTATTACAGGTTACCAAGGAGAAAAAAGCATTGGTGTGTTTTTGATTGATTTATTTAAAGGCTTTTTAGGAATTTTTTTACTCGATATGGGCATTAAAACAGCCAAACAAGTATATGCTTCAAAAATTCCTTTATGGCTAATCCCCTTAGGCATTTTTATTTCATTATCAATCGCATTTTTTTCACTTATTTGGTGTTACCTAACCGAAATGTCGCAAGCTCAAAGTTTTTTATTTTTAGCTTTAACCACAAGCGGAAGTTATATTGCTGTGCCAGCAGCCCTTAAAAAGACAATTCCCGAAGCGAATCCGGGAATTTATCTTTCTCTTGCTTTAGGAATTACTTTTCCATTTAATATTCTGATTGGGCTACCGCTTTACTGGCAGCTTATCAAAGTTTACTTTACTTAGAACATTGACCTGTTACCTGGGCAAGTCCCCATCTGGATAATTCAGATTCATTTGGATCTGAAGACCAGTTACCTTTTGCAAGCTGAGTCATCGCTTGAACGGCTGATATCGTTTTTTGTCCATCCACGGTGACTAAAGCAGGACAAGATTCTAAGTAAGAAGAAATTTTTTCGACCTTTTCTTCGGCTCCAACAAAAAAAGGCACAGCAAACAGTAAGTCAAAAGTATCATCTAACACTTGTTTTAATCTTTTATCTCGAGAGGGGGTAGAAAAGTTGTCATAGGCTTCGACATTCATGCAAGAGTGACCATGCTTTTTTTGATAATTAATAGCATCAGATATCACTTCTTTTCGGAGATGAAGTAAAGAGCACATTTCTGTTGTGGCTCTTTTAATATAGTCTTCTTGGCTTTCTTCTTGAAGAGCTAATTTTTGCTGCACTTCATTGGCAAAATCGCTAACAGATATATTTCCTCTTTGGCTTGCTCCGCCAAAATTAGAATCTGAATCTGAATTACTTGGCGACTGGTAACCCATACTATACTGCTCTAAACTATAGCCCATTGATTGAGTGGCTTGACCAATATTTTGAGGCCATATCCAACGCCTAAAACCTGTTTTCGAATCTTCGTTAGGTGCAAACACAAAGCTATTACCTATAATTAAACTTCGCACTTTTGAAGGTACTGTTGAACCAATTAAATAAATAACACCCGATGGAGAAACATCTTTAACCATCTCCGAGTGTCCTGACGCCGCATTAGGACCAGCAAATAAAGCGATTAAAAAACTTTCAGAACTTTGACTGTTACGCGTCCATAAAGTGCCTGGGATAAGATCCTCTCGCTTGATAGCCACAGGATAAGTGTCTTGGGGTAACATTTTTGTACTTGTTGTATCAAAAACATATCTCATAAAGGCTTTGACCCTAGCCACGGGGTCAGAATATTTATCAAACTTGGTTGTTTGGTTTGAAATACCTGTTGAAACGAGTTTAAATGGTAACTGATTTTCAAAAGAAAATGCGATGCGAGCCCCATATAAAGCATCAGCGCAATCGGTTGATAAAGGGCCCCAGGGGTTGTTTAAATAAAAGTCTTCATTAAATTCAGACTTTACCCATTCAGAATATTTGAGTTCCCATCCTGCATCCCAATTATTGGTAGCACTCCAAACAGAAGCCTCAACGGCTCCTGAAAAACCTAAAATGGCTAAAAAAGCAATTCTTAACATAAACACTCTCCTTTAAAAACGAACTAAAAGACTTCAAATCTTGATATAAATTATCTAGATCAAAATGAAGTCTAATTTGCCAAACCCTGAACTAATCTAAAAAAGATAAAATGATAAGAGTTACTTGTATTAAGAAAAAAAGAATCGATTTGAGCACCTCCTTGTGTCTAAAGATTAGTCATCGGGATGCTTATGTTACTGATATATAGCTTTATTAATTGAAATAACTTGACTCAAAAGCAAGCCTAACTTGACTAAAGTCTAATTAAAAAACTTTTATGCTATTAATTATGCAAATGAAATAAAGATTTAATTTACCAGCATATGCACATGACGACCATAAAAGTCGTGATACCCAATATAGTGATCCTCAGCTCAAATATATCTGAAGGATAATCAAGTGCATATGC
>DYOP01000105.1:0-2303 GCA_020720425.1 Bdellovibrio sp.
AGACAAAGCTCTCTACCCACTGTTTAGCCTTAAAATATCCATTCCGCTAACACTTCCAGATTTTCACTACGAAAAATCATGTGACTGAATTTTATTTTTCGCAATCAGACTGTTCGATATCTGAAAAGTTTTTTAACTCGCAATCACCCTGAAAATAAGATTCACATCCTTTTTTTGTTTTAATTCTGTCAAATACCCAAAAATGAATCCCCGAGGATGAACTATGCAAACCGCTTCCCGATACGCAGACGAATTTTTCATTTTTCATTAGCCTCTTCATTTCATCTCGGGTGGCTGCGCACCCCTCTAAAGCCCAAGGTTTTCTACCTAGGAATTCACTATACACACCATTCAAATTGGTTTTAACAACCAACAGAGAGTATCGTCTCATTTCTGAGTAGTCGATCTCGTTACCAGAGCAGATAACCTTCACATTTTTGGTCTCAAAACATTGCCATGCCGGAAATGGTGACGTTGACGAAGGATGCGTTTTTTTGTAATCTGTTGACTCTCCCCAACAATAACTAATCATCAAGTCTTCTGCGCTCAGAATTCCAAAATCATTGGTTAATAAAGCTAACGGAAAATCACTCTTAGATTTCTTACCAGAGTAACTTTGAGAAAAAGCTGTGACCACCATAAAAATTAACAAAAGAGCTACTATTACTTTTTGCATTCCATCAACTCGCTTAATAAATCATTATATTTCGCCAACAGTTCTTTTTTTCTTTTGACCGTTGCCTTTCGGCCACCTTTAAACTCCGAAATAACCTCTTCCCAAGTGGCCTCTCGTTTTAGCAAAGCACTTGCTACTTCTTTTTTGCGAAATAACCATCTAACACCTGCACAAATATTATTTGAAGGATCATTTAAATCTTCTTTTGTTAATGTAAGATAATGATCCTTAAGCTCTCCCTATTCATCAGCCAGTGTTTTACGAGTAACATTAGTAACTTGCATAAGACTACGAGCGCTATTAGAGTTTTTTGGATTTGCCAGTTGATTTGGCCGAAAACTTGATTCGCTGGCGATAAGTGCTTTGACCAAATTGGGATGCAATTTTTCTTTGAGATAGGGGCACGGTTGTTTTTTTACATCTTTAAAATATTCAGAAGACATCGCTTGAATCTCATCTGGATATAGCTGATCCTTGCCCGTTGGATTTTTAGCACAATGACCACGTCGAGTCGTGTTGCCTCCAACAGGATTTTTTTACTTGAAGAAGTACGCATGAAATGAGTTTGTACCCAATGCGAACCAGTGGGACACAATCTCCATCTATGAAGTGGCCGTGGAGATTGGAGTTTTCTCTCAGTAATTTTTTTAGCAGATAGCTTTGCCATGGCCCATTTTATCAATTTAGCAATTGCAATTCAAATTGTTCATCCCATGATTTTCTTAAAAAATTTTCTTTTTTTTATTTGCGATCAATTAAAATAGAACGCCCTTAAGCGGACTCTCTACACTATTTAGCCGCCGTTAAAACTGTTACCTCAATAAGGGGCTGGACAGCTTCCTCTGTCGTCTAATTCTTCTTGGCTCAAGGACTTCGTCACTTAGCATTTTATGACCACGACGAACTCCCTTTAGAGTTATACGAGGTCTAAAATAATTCAAATTAAGTAGATTTTTATTTATTTAATTCAAACCAACTAAACAATAGGCACTGTTGATTTAACAGAATCTTTTTGCATTTGATTTTGATAGTAAGCAAATAAGCTTGGGTATTTTTGGCTTAATAAAAAATCTTCGCTAAACCGAAGCTGAACATAGCCAAGCGCACTTATTAGGGCCAAATCAGCAACTGTTAGACGGTTGTCAAATAAATATAAATTGTTACCCAAAAGATCTTGCAATTGACTTAAGCCGCGGTGAACTTTTCCAAACTGACGATCTATCCACCAAGGGTGCTGTAGCTCTAAGGGGCGCTTTCTTCGCTCTGCAAACAAACAGAGTGAGGCATCCATAACCCCCTCAGAAAGTGCCTCTAATTTTTTAATTTTTATATAAACCTGAGGGTCTGCTGAACTTAATTTATAACCATTATTAATTTCTAGATACTCAACAATCACTCGCGAGTCATAAATAGCTTCCCCATCAGACGTTACCCACACCGGGACTTTACCCATTGGGTTTAATTTAATAACACCCGTGTCTTCGTTCCAAGGCACATCGACAACGACTTCAAAATCAATTTTATTTTCTAAAGCCGTCATTCGTACTCGGCGGGCATAGGGGCTAGTCAAAGATAGTATCAGTTTAGGTTTGTTCATAAGTTGCTCCTTACATTTATTTATTTATTT
>DYOP01000105.1:2403-5029 GCA_020720425.1 Bdellovibrio sp.
TTCACCGATCCATTTTGCTCATTTAAAAAATCTCGAATAATGGGAACTACTACCGTAGGCCTCTCAGAAATCATATTCTGACCTACGTTACTGACAGATTTTATATGGCATTACCAAATATATTTTTATGTATTTGTTGAACATCCTCGCCAATAATTTTATTGCAAGAACCTGCCATTAAAAGCACGGGCCTTTGATCGCTCTTTAGCCCCTCCTCCTCCATCCCTTGGGCCAAATCAAATTTAAAATTAATTTTATCATTTTTATACCTCTGGCCCCAATCATCCAGTGGTCCAAACCCGCTTGCATGTTGGCATCAAGGCTATCGGAATTACAAAAATAACCCGCTATTGGGCTTTCTCTAGGGCTAGCTGATATAAAACCTTCAGCAATGTAATCTTCTTGTGCAAATTCGTCAGGTTTAGCTATTAAAAATGATTTAAGAACAACTTTAATTATTTCAATTCCCATTTCAAAGGAGGGATTTTTTGGTTCTAAGCCATTTGTGTGTTCAAAAAATAGAGCCAAAGTTTGTTTATTCAAAAAACCAGACTCAATTAAAACTGACTTTATTATGCCTTTAATAGGTTTGTATAAAATTTAATTACTCAAAAAGAGTCACTGATGACCTGGGTGACCCGAATGACCCGAATGACCCAAATGACCCGAGTGAGTCGGGCCACTTGAGTGAATTGGGTAAAAAAAATTAATTACCGAGTTACTTATAAACATTTTTAATCCACTCCGTAAAACTTTTTCTGGATTTTTTCCATGTATAAAACATATGACCACCTTCAAAATGTCGAATCTGAAGATTTTTTTTAAGCTCACTTGGAAGCTTCATTCTATTGACTAGCCTTTCTGAACTAAAATAGGGTGTCACCAAATCATAGTAACCATGAGTAAACACAACTTTCATATGAGGATTCATACTCATAGCATATCTCAAATCATCTGTAGCACCCACTTGAGTATCAAAAACATGAGACTGCTCATCTCGGCGCCAAGAGGCATTGACTTCATTATTTAAAAGTTCATAACGCCTATCTGTTTTGATACCAATATGAGTTCTTAAATGATGATTAATAGCACTTGTAAAAACTCGGTGATCACTTACAAGGGTTGGATCAGGGGCCTGGTGATATTCGCGATCTGGATATGGGTCATAGGCCGTAATCGAAGCATCGTAAAAACCTAAAACAAGTCTTTGATCTTTTAAAAGCTCTCTACAAAATCTCCAAAAAGGCATACGCCCCTCTGACAACTTAAGCATATCTTTAGGCAAACCTAAATAATCGGCTGCTTTATAATAAACTTTTTCTAACTCGTTTTGATCGTAAGAAGATCCAACAAGTAAAGCATGAGCTAATTCTTTAGTAGCAAAACTTTCAATTTGCATTTTTATAGTTTGAATAGGTGAACCTTTTTTAAAGACCCTCGATTTTCCGTGAAATACAGCCGCCAAGGCCATACTGCAAAAGTTATCAATCCCTCGATCCACTTGGTAATCGCCATCATCAAGCAAATACCACTCCATAGCGGGAGAAATAATAATGACACCTGATAATTCAACTCCCGTTTTTTCTTGAATACGTCTGGCAAGTTTTGCGGTACGGTAACCACCATAACTTTCACCGGCTAAATAAATCGGAGCATCCCATAAATGATTATCCGAAATATACCGCTCAATAAACTCGCAAATCGAGTCTAAATCACGATTAAGTTGATAAAACTCTTTTTCTTCAACAAGAGGTTTACTTTCATTTTTTTTATCTTGGGTAGCACCAGAGCTTACTCCGCTCAACTCATTTAAATGCTCAGAATCAACAATTCGGCTAAAACCTGTTCCAATGGGATCAATAAATACAAGGTCTGTAAAACCAATCCAACTTTCTTGATTTGTTACCAACTTAAATGGCGGAGGCGAAATCACTCCCTCATCAGTAAAATAAACAATTTGTGGCCCCATGGCCCCCAAATGTAAAAAAGCCGAAGCCGCTCCAGGCCCACCATTAAAAACAAAGGTAATGGGTCTTTTACTTGTACCTGATTTATGAGTAACATTTTTACTGGCCTTACCTTTTACTCGATAATCTGTATAAAACATTTCAGCAATCGGCTTTTCTTTTTTTCGTAATACAATCCAATCTGCCTTTGTTTGAATGTTTAGCCCGCCCCAGATCATCTTATTCTGGCTCCCCTCTGGCTTTTGATAACCCGTCTTGGTCACTCCCTGTAGGCTTGCATCAGGGGTGTTTGCATTACTTTTTGCCATACAATCCTCGTTTAATAAAATTATTTGCCATAAATCACCTAATAAATACTCATTCTATATAATATTGCCCGTATACAATAGGGCCTGGATTCAACCCACAAATGCAACATCTAACTTTATGTTGAGGATTTGACAAGAGGTAAGGCAACCGCCTTTATGACAACATCATCAACCACTACGAAGAAGGAGTTGCCATGGGCGGTCATCTTACCCAGGCCGATAGATACCAGATTTAACGAAGGTGACAACACGACAAATTACAAGGGACTAAACAAGTTAAATTCTAGGCCAAGAAAAGTTCTTGGCTTTCAGACAGCAATTGAGGTAACCAAGAAAGAACTAGCAAAAATG
>DYOP01000106.1 GCA_020720425.1 Bdellovibrio sp.
CACCCAGATCACCGCCACCCAGATCGCCGCTGCCCAGATCACCGCCACCCAGATCACTGCTGCTTTGATCATTACCACTACGACTAAGACCGCGTACACTACTTATGTTATCAAATAGCCCATCCCTGCCAGATTCGGTCTGAATAAGACTAAATAGCCTAATAGCCTCAGGCCAAGTTTTATCGTAAGGTAACCGAATATTAAAAAATAAAAAATTCCAATAATTTTTAAAACCAACTTTGTTGTGAGCTTTATATTGAAACGAAAATAAGGCTGATCTTAAAGATGGGTGAGGGCAAAATAAAGTATCAAAAGTCACATTGCGAAACTGCCTAATAATTTTTTTATAAGTAAAACGACTCCCTTTTTTTACTTCAAAAACCTGGTCAGCAAACCCTAATTCTAAAGCAAATTCAGCTAACCCCTGTCTAACAATTAAAACAACTTCGCCTTTTTTTTTAAGAGCCTGCAAAAAGGGAAGAGTTAATACCAAGTCACCCAAAAAAGCGGTTTGAATGACGAGATATTTTTTTTTTGGCATTGGCTTATACTTATTTACTTATAGTTTTTCTAAACCTTAACGGAACAGAGGAATCGTCTTTTCGTTGGTAACCTCGGTCAGCCAAAGTCCAAATATGCAATGAATTTGTTTTAGCACTTTCTTCGATAGGTAGCCCAAGGGTCATAACAATTTTATCACCGGGACGAGCTATACCGTATTCTACTAGTAACTGCTCCACTTGGGCCTTAACTTCGCGCATTTTTTGATATGGGGTAACCAATAAACTTTGAAGCCCCCATACAGCCTCAAGACGATTTAAAACTTCCATTTGATCAGTGACCGCAACAATTCGGGCTTTAGGTCTAAAACCAGAAATTAATGAAACCGATTTACCAGAGGTTGTTAAACAAACAATCACTTTTGCATCAAGTTTAAGGGCGCTATAACTGGCACTTGCTGAAATCGCCGAAGGATCATTTAAAAACTCAGACTCAAGTGAAAGTTTATGATAAATAGCGCTTGAGCTATTTTCTACTTCTCTAATAATTTCGTCCATCGTTCTAATACACTCAACAGGATATTTACCACTGGCGGTTTCTGCTGAAAGCATTAAAGCATCGGTACCATCAAGCACGGCATTGGCAACATCAGTAATTTCGGCCCTTGTGGGCCTTGGATTTTCAACCATAGAATCTAGCATTTGAGTTGCTGTTATCACAGGCTTATTATATCGATTCGCTGTTTTAATAATTGTTTTTTGATAGTGAGGTAACCTACTTTGACCCACTTCAACAGCTAAATCACCGCGAGCAACCATCACAAAATCAGACAATGAAACAATATCATCTAAATTTTCGATAGCCTCTTTCATTTCGATTTTAGAACAAACTTTAGGCTGCACGCCACCATGATTTTTAATCATTTCACGTAGCTGCCTTAGATCACGCCCAAAACGAACAAAACTCAGGGCAACAACGTCAACGCCTTGATTTAATCCAAAATGCAAATCCTCAATATCTTTTGGGGTCATGCAGTCCACTTGCAAAGTTCGGCCTGGGATATTCATACCTTTTCGATTTTTTAATACCCCACCATTAATAACTTCGGCTTTAAGCGAGGTTGTATTAATTTCAACAACCTTAATCATCATTAAGCCATCATCTAACAAAATTTCATCACCCGGTTGAACGCTTGAAATTAGCTCGGGAAAGTCACTGGGAACAATCCCATCTTCACCTAAAACATTTTCAATGGTAACCGTAATAATTTGCCCCGTTTTTATTACAATAGAGTTGTCTTTAAACTTTCCAACCCTAATTTTGGGACCTTGTAAATCCTGTAAAATAGTAACAGGGGCCTTTAACTCGACCGATAGCGCTCTAATCCACCCAATGACTTTAAGATGATCTTCGTAACTTCCATGTGAAAAATTTAATCGGGCCACATTAAGACCCGCTTTAATAAGTTCCCTTAATTTTTCTTCAGATGCGGTGGCAGGACCAATGGTAGCAACAATTTTAGCTCTTCTATCTGCGATCATGTTTTTCCTCTGTTAATATATTTTAAACGAGCGTTTAAAGACGCCAGCTGCTCTTGGTAACGCTTTTCAACTCGATCAATCTCTTTATCATGAAGGCTTTCTGATTGTTCGATCCTTGCCTCATATTTTGTTGCTAAGGAGTCTTGAACATCTTTATGTGCCTTTTGGAGATCTTTGACCTTTTGGCTGTAAAGTCCTTCCATTCGCTGCTGCTCAGACAAATGCTCTTGTTTCATCTGACCTATCTGAGAGTCGTAAAAGCCAACCGATTGGTCAAGCCGTTCTTGGTAACGACGCTCCATCTCCTTAAGTTTTTTTTCTGATCTACTCTGAATTTGCCCTATTTCGTCAAGATTGTGTTCTCTTTGCTCTTGCAACTTTTCAGTAAAATTAGATTTTAAACCTTCAACACTTTTATCATAGTAATTTTTTTCAGATTGGGTTTGAGTTTTAGATGCTTTTGTTAGCCTATCAATTCGTCTGTCGGCGGCTACTTCAGTGGCTTCTATCATTTGCTCCTGGGTTGATGACAAATTGTCCCGATCCATCTTGGCCTGAAGTTTCATCAAATTTGTCTGAGCTTTGTATTTTTGGTTGGTATCTTGAATAATCTTATCATTTTTAACAAGGGCATTATCTATTCGATTTCTATTTTCTTCGAGTAACACATCTTTAAGCTTGCCACCATCATCTTGCATTCTTGACATTCGCCCCTCGTAATCGCGAATAATACTTTCGCGACTTAAATTTTGGATTCTCTGCTGAGCAATCATATCAAGAGTTCTATCTGATTTTACTCGCTGTAACTCACTTTCCATTCGTCTCATATCATTATTGTAGCGATTTTCTACATCTTGTTTTAACGAACTACGCGCCTCATCAAGCTCAGCTAACTTTTGCTCGCGAAGCTTATTTGTATCTTGCAAAAGCTTAGATCTTTCAGCCGCAAGCACCGTATCTCGGCCCCTTATCATTTCACCTGTTTTATGCTCCTGATCCGAATGTAAAATTTGATACCTTTTATCAATTTTTTCTAATTCAAGTTCATTTTTTCTCTTTAAATCTGAAATCACATTTTTGCTATTAACAGAAACTTGATTACGCTCTCTTTCTATACGCCCTACAGACTCATCACGATCCTTAACAATGGCGGATCTTTCCTTTTCTATTTTCTCGTTCATTGCTCTCGATTTTTCACTTAAGCTATCTTTAAATTTTTGATTAACATCAGTCTTAAATCGTTCTCTATCTTCTGACTGATTTTTTAAACTTTCGTTAAATGACTGGCTTAGAACTTCTTTTTGTTGTTCATTTACACTTTTCTGATTATCTAAATCAGACTTATAAGTTCGTCTCAACTCCCCTATTTGCTCGGATTGCGATTGAGATTGATTTTTAACTTGCTCGGCATACATCTTTCGCAAATGATCAATTTGCTTTTGATACCCAATATCTCGCTCATCTAAAGATTCGCCTTGGCGCTCTTTAATTTGATCAATTTGAGACTCATACTGTTGCTTAAGACGTTGTATTTCTTGATTATGAGAATCTTGAATTCGCTTACGTTCAGCTTTTTGCCTCTTAGCACTTTCACTTTCTTTAGTATTGTAATCTTCTCTCAAATTTCGAACATCTTCGGCATATTCTGATCGATCTTTTGCTGTTACCTGAGACATCTTGCCCCCTTATAAACTATTTATTAAGTTTATCAGAGGACCTGAATTAAACTAAACATAAATCTAAAAAACTCTAGGCTAAAGACTAATTATAATTAGACTTCTTTAAAATCTATTCTGAATCAATCACATCTAGCCACTGGTCGGGCTCATAAAACCGCATTTTCATCATATTTTTAAATTTTTCGTTTTCTAAATTAACCTTTTTTTTGCGTTCATCTTTTATATCTTGCTTCTGCCTTACCTCACTCTCATAAACTGAGGCCACTTCTCGGTAAACTTCTGATGCCCTTTCGGCACGATGACTCCAAGCCTTTAAAATAGTTTTTAATTCACTGGGAGCCCAAGGCTTAAGTGCTCGACTTAATGCTACTAAGCTTTCAATTTTAGCAGGCTTAAAAACGCTAACTTCACTTTTTTCGAGTAACTCTTGCTCCCACTCCATACCTTCCTGTAAAAAGAGTTCGCCATTATAATTAATTTTTGAATGACCGATAATTTGTAGCATTTTATATTGAGTTTTATTTTTATCTAAAATGATCATGCCTTGTTCTGCCTCTACAATCATTTGATCTTGCTGATTAATAGTGACCTGTTCTTTTGCATTTATTAATATCTTACCCTTAACTAAACTTATCGTTTGAGCAGAATTAATTACAAATGATGACCCCTTTGAAATATAAATATCAGCATTTTTCAATACAATTTTAAAATATTCTTGGGTCGCACTGACCCAGCACGGTCTGATATTATTTTCTAAACAATACTCAGGTTTTGTTACTTGCGCTAAGGCTTGGCTGTTAAATAAATATATTACAAATAATAATTTAATCATAGCTTGGCTTCAATTTTTAATAGCTCTTCTTGGGCTTTGTTTATTAATTCTTCAGGTTCTTTAAAGTTAATAACAATCGCATTTAATACTTCATGCTGCTCTTGATATCGACCTAACTTATTAAAAATTTCAGCCATTTTAAATAGCGCAAATGGCGTTACCTTATGATCCGGATAATGATCTAGCAAATCAGAAAGCACATTTAATGTTTCCGGAGTTTTTTGCACTTGAAAATAACAATCCGCCAATAGTAACATAACTTCAGGATACTGAGCCGAGTAACTATATGTTTGCGAAAATTTTTGAGCATTTATAATTAACTCATTACACTCACTCCGTGCATGCTGTTTTTTTATTTTTTCAAACAACAGATCGGGCATAAGCTCATTAGCCAAAGCACTGACTTTATGACTGGCTTG
>DYOP01000107.1:0-3587 GCA_020720425.1 Bdellovibrio sp.
CCTGATTTAAAGCTACCTGATTTAAAGCTAACCGTTTTAACTGTCTGTTTAGGATTATGATTTGTCATAGTAATTAAAACTCTGCAATAAAGCGTTTAATTTGTCACGAACAGACATTAGACTTCTGTCAATGTCCCCTATCAATTAACTTGTCAAAAAACATGATCACGGTACAATAATTTTGTTTTAAAACGAAGGCTCATTGGTTTTTTGTCTAATTAACTTTTTGAAGTTATTATTGAACAAACAAGAGCCTCAAAATAACCCATCTGGCCCTTATTAAGCCAGCTAAGGAGTGTTACCATGAAAGCTTACCAGTCACCCGATTTTTTAAATATGTCATCGCTTTACTCAGAAGAAGAAAAAATGATTCAATCAACGGTACGCGAATTTGTTGATAAAGAGATCATGCCCCATATTGCTCAGCACTATGAAAATGGAACTTTCCCTAAAAACCTGATCCCTCTACTGGGGGAACTGGGGACCCTTGGTTCGACCATTCAAGGCTACGAGTGTGCAGGCCTTAACTACACCTCTTACGGATTAATTATGCAAGAGCTGGAAAGGGGTGATAGCGGCATTCGAAGCTTTGTGAGCGTTCAGGGCGCCTTGTGTATGCACCCTATTGACGCCTTTGGAAGCGAAGAACATAAAAAAAAGTATTTACCTAAAATGGCCAAAGGACAACTCATTGGATGTTTTGGCTTAACCGAAGCCGACTTTGGATCAAACCCAGGAGGCATGATCACGCGTGCCAAAAAAGATGGTAACGATTACATTTTAAACGGCAGCAAAATGTGGATCACTAACGGTGGACTATCGGATTTAGCTATTGTATGGGCCAAAGACGATGCCGGTGACATTAGGGGATTTATTGTTGATAGAGGCACTCCGGGGTTTGAAGTTCGAGACATTAAAAATAAATTTTCGTTAAGAGCTTCGGTAACCTCTGAACTAATTTTTCAGGATTGCCGCATTCCCGCCTCTCAAATGTTAAATGTTAAAGGACTTAGAGGGCCATTTTCGTGTTTAAATAATGCCCGCTACGGCATTGCATGGGGGGCCATTGGGGCCGCAAGTGCCTGCTATGACGAAGCGCTTAATTACTCTCAAACCCGCATTCAGTTTGATAAACCCATTGGTCAATTTCAGTTAGTACAGGTCAAACTTGTTAAAATGATTACTGAAATTTCGAAAGCGCAAGCTATGACTTTGCAGGTGGGCCGCCTTAAAGATAAAAATTTAGCCCGCCCTCAACATATTTCAATGATCAAAATGAATAATGTTTCGATAGCTCTTGATGCCGCCAGAGCCTCTCGAGATATTTTAGCCGCCAGTGGAATTACCTATGAGTATCAAACTTCAAGACACTTACTTAACCTTGAAAGTGTTAATACCTACGAAGGGACTGAAGATATTCATAAACTCATTATTGGAGCTGATATTACAGGCCTCGAAGCGTTTCGCTAAAATCGAAGCGTTTCGCTAAAATAAAAAAAGGGAGACCCCTGTATAGGGGACTCCCTTTTTTTTTAATAATATTTTTTATTATTTAAATCATTCTAATAAACAATTAAGTCTATATAAAATGATTTATTACTTTTGATAGGCTCCTTTTTAGTTAATAGTTAAAATCGCTTTTCAATAATCATTTGAATCTTTTTATTGCTACCTAAGTGCTCCTCACTTTTTCTTTCTACAACTAGGGCTACAAAAAGACTTCTTTTTTGACTTGTTAACTGGCCAAGTTGAGCTTGGGTAACACCTAAGTCTTTGACCAGGTCAAAAAGCAGTCGTTGATCGGGCGATTTTGAAACTCTTTCAGCACGGCTAAACTTTTTCTCGGCTAACCATTTGATATCTGATTTATTTGCAGGGTTGACACTCCAAATTACAGGTTTATAAATGGTTTCAATTGAGTCATCCATTAAAGTTTCATCTATCACTTCGATCACCCCAAGCTGAGTCGCCTCAAAAAGCTCAACACGCACTAAAGACTTATCGCTTAAGCTAGCCAAATCATCTTCAGTCACTCCCTTTTTTTCGTATAAAAAGGCGGCCGAAAAGCTGATTTCTTTTTCTTTTAATAGGGTCCCACTTCGTTTTATCTCCAAGGCCACTTGGTAACGACCTTTAGCCTCTAAAGCGCCTAATAATAGTTTTTGCTTTTTTAATTTTAAATCTTGCTCAAAACTTTGACTAAGCACTTCACCATTTTCTTTAGTCAAAGTAACTTGGTACTGAGTGTGAACTCTTTGATTTAAAATTAACTCATCAAACACTAAAAACGCCTGCCCAGCAGAAAATTTTAATGCCATTTGAGTCACTGTTCCGGCACCTGCGTTATCAGCTGACAAAGGTTCCTCAGCATCAAGAACAAAATGAAACTTTCCGGCAATCAACTGAGCACTGATGACTTTATATTGAAACACTTGTTTTTGAAATTTCAATGTCGCCTGAGGACTGCTTTCCGTTCCGGCTAACTCAAGATTAAACTCTTCACTTTCTCCAATTAAGAGCTCAGCTTTTGTTGGAAACTCAACAACCACAGGTAAAGTCCAGTTGTGATCAAACACTTCGCGAGTATAGGTCTTACAACATCTTTCTTCGGTACGGTATTTTGTAACTACCCTCTGTCTTGTTTCTGTACGATATTTGGTAACCTGTCTTTGTCTGGTTTCAGATCGGTATTGAGTCACAGTTCTTGTTCGCAACTCATCTCGGTAAGAGGTTTCATATCTATATTTAGTAACGGGACGAGTTTTTCGAATATTTTCGGTTCGGCATTCTCTTTCGGTAACCGGAACATCTCGGCAATTTCTGACCGTTCGGCATTCCCGCTCTCCTCGATCGCAAACTTCTCGCTCTTTACACTGACGTCCATCGGGGCTGCATTCCCGAACCACTCGGCACTGCCCTGGGCGCGGCTCACACAGCTGTTCATCGCGGCATTGCTGCTCGTAACGAGTATTATTATGACATACTTCTTCGCGCTCCCAATACTCTTCGTAATCCGTATAAGCTACGCGCTCTTGGTAGGGAACTCGTTCAGTATAAGTCTCTTGCGTCTCATAAGGGACCTGCTCCTCATAGGTTTCTGTTGCCGTATAGGGAACTTGAACTTCATAAGTTTCTGTGGCTTGATAAGGAACCTCAACAGTATACGAATCTTGATAAGATTCGGTTTTAAAAATTGCTTTATCTAAAATGGCTTCTATTTTTAATCCCTCTGACATTGTGCGAGTTACTTTAATTTTTTCTTTTGCATTTGCTAAAAGCCCCGCCCCGCCTACAAAGGCGATGAGTATCCACTTAAAAAGCCCAAGCTTTTTAGTTAATTTAACCTGTTTGATATTTTTATTTGTCTCATGTTGGTTCATTTTGCCCCCTTTTTGGCTAACCAAACCGACATAATGCAAATTGAGGAGCAAATAAAAATCCCAAATCGCACCATTTAAAAATATTTTATAAATATTTTATAAAATATGCGAAAAAGCCCTTAACTTTAGTCTAGCCGCCCCGATAAGGGTAATAGATAGGTCTTAACAATTAAGAATTAAAGCAGAAGCAGAAGCAGAAGCAGAAGC
>DYOP01000107.1:3687-4848 GCA_020720425.1 Bdellovibrio sp.
TAGATAGGTCTTAACAATTAAGAATTAAAGCAGAAGCAGAAGCAGAAGCAGAAGCCGTAGAAACAAAAAGAAGGAATAATACGATGAAAGCCAGCAAAGAAAAAAGACAAGCCATAAGAAAATCCATTTACCCTATTCACCTCGAGCGAATTAGCTTAGGCGAAAATCAAATTAAACTTTGCCGGAGTGGAACATTAATTGAGGTTTCAGAAACTGGTTTTAAGATTATGATCGAGAGAGACGACATAATCCCTCTGCATTTGAGATCAACCCTTGATTTGTCAGAATTACTTGAAGAACGCATTATTTTGCACCTCGATGAAATGGATTTAGAAGTCGAAGGTTATGTAAAAAGAACTCAATTTATTGGAAAAGGATTTTTTGAAATTGGTATTGATTACTCTGACTCGGCCCCCGATTACTGGCGACAGTGCTTAGTTGATCTTTTACCTCAACCCAACGAAATCGAAGATTAGTCTAGCGGCCGTGCTATTTCTCCCACTTTTTCATCTGTCCTTTTTTGAACTAAACTTGAGGTTTAGCTCAACCATTAAAAACGGGTTATACAAAAAAACGGGTTTTACAAAATTGTAAACTCTCTCTTTTCATCACCTGTTAGTCATTTGCTGGGATTAAGCAAACCCCATTTTTGCGCTCAATAAAGATTATGCGTTCTTCACAAAACTTGTAAGTTTAGGATATTAAGAATCGGCTCTCCGTTTTTTAGATCCGTTTTTTAGAAGGTGGTATTTTTTGTCAAGTCACTTGGAAGACTCAACACCTCTGAGTTCTGTCAACATACCGAGAGATTAAATCCATAAATTAAATCCATAATGAGAATTTAATAGAGTTCATGTTGAAAAAGTTAAAAAGCTTTCACAGATCAAAGGTGAGCCAATCCCTTTATCCTTGAGGCACGGCCTTCCTGGCCTCTGCAAGCGTTACGCATTCCTTGCGCTTGAGGCCTCAAGGATAAAAGGGATTGGCTCACCGAAGGTATCATTTTTTGCGCCAAGAAAAATCGAACTGTTTTAATTTGTGATTTTTGATAACGCTTTTTAAAAACATTTAAGTTCATCTTCAATGCCATAAGCCGAATTTGGGTTATCATTATTTTATATAATTGACATAGCTACTTAATTATTCTAATAAATAATTATG
>DYOP01000028.1:0-3724 GCA_020720425.1 Bdellovibrio sp.
TCACTGGTTTTGGAGCCTTCTAAGTGACTTGGCACAAAACACCCCCTTCTAAAAAGCGGAGACCCAATCCATTCTCACTTATGCTCAAAATCACATCATTTTAGCCAAAACAGTGCCATATTGGGACTTTTTAACACCCATCTTTTTCTTGTGATTTTTAAATAAAGTTGCCATAATTCAGCCAAGAAAAGTATTTATCAAAAATAAAGTAACATTTGTTTTTAAAAATTAATTAATTTTAAATAACAGAATAGGATATAAAATGAACATTAAAAACACTCAAAAATCTTTTAACAAAAAAGAAATCAAAGAAATTCAAACAGCCTTTCATAAGTATCTTGAATACAATCTTTTAAAAGATCGTAGATCTGCCACACAGAGTGATTTATATTTAGCTCTTGCTTATGCTCTTCGTGAAGTCCTTGTTGAGGGATGGTTTGATACTCAGAGATCTTATTACCAGTCTGACTGTAAGCGGGTTTATTATATTTCAATGGAATTTTTAATGGGCCGAACCTTAGGTAACGCTCTTATTAATCTTGGTGCCAAAGAAGACTGGGAGCTTGCTCTTCAAGAAATTGGTCTTAATATGAGTGACCTTGTTGAAAAAGAATGGGATGCAGGGCTTGGCAATGGAGGCTTAGGCCGCTTAGCGGCTTGCTTTTTAGATTCTATGGCCACTTTAAGACTTCCCGCCTATGGCTATGGAATTCGCTACGAGTATGGAATGTTTCAACAAAAAATTGAAGCAGGCAAACAGGTTGAAATTGCCGATCAATGGCTCAGATACTCAAACCCCTGGGAATTTGTAAGACAAGAACATTTACACCGCATCCCTATCTGCGGCCAAGTGGTTACTGAAAATATAAACGGACAAGAGGTTACCAAATGGATTGATACCCAAGATATTATGGCTCTGGCTTATGATATCCCTATCCCCGGTTATGACAATGGGGTGGTTAATACCTTAAGACTTTGGAGCGCAAAAGCCACCCACGAGTTTGAGTTAGAATCTTTTAATCAAGGTAATTATGTAGGCGCTATCGAAAGCAAAACTCACGTCGAAAACGTATCAAAAGTTCTATATCCTGCCGATCATACTTCCGAAGGTAAAGAGCTCAGATTACGTCAAGAGTATTTTTTATCAGCCGCTACAATTAAAGATATTCTGCATCGTTTTGAAAAAACGCACACAAATTACGAACTACTCCCTCAAAAAGTAGCCATTCAGCTTAATGATACTCACCCCACTTTAGCTATTGCAGAACTTATGCGAATTCTTATTGATGAAAAAAATATCCCTTGGGATAAAGCGTGGACAATCGTTAATAAAACTTTTGCCTACACTAACCATACAGTGTTACCTGAAGCCCTCGAAAAATGGGCCGTTCCTCTTTTTGAAAAGCTTTTACCAAGACATCTTCAAATTATTTATAAAATTAATCACGACTTTCTTGAGATGGTTCAAAATAATTTCCCCTACGATACCCCCCTTCTTGAAAGCCTTTCTATTATTGATGAAAGCCACCCTAAAGCCGTTCGAATGGCCAATTTGGCGATTGTTGCTAGTCACTCGGTCAATGGCGTATCAGCCCTTCATAGTCAAATTTTAATCGATGAGTTATTTAAGGATTTTGCCAGACTTTGCCCAGAAAAATTTAACAATAAAACAAATGGCATAACCCAAAGACGTTGGCTTTTACACGCTAATCCTAAACTTTCAAATTTAATTACCTCTAAAATCGGAAAAAAATGGGTAACCGAATTATCTGAACTTAAAAAGTTATCTTCCCTAGCCACTGATATTAGCTTTCAAAAACAGTGGTCAGAAGTAAAACTCGAAAACAAAAAACAATTAGCCACATGGATTTCTAAAAATTTAAATATCGAAGTTTTGCCTAACAGTTTATTTGATTGCCAAACCAAACGAATTCATGAGTATAAACGTCAGTTACTAAACGTTCTTCATGTCATCACTCGTTACCACAAGTTAAAATCTAATCCGGGCCTTGTTATGGCCCCAAGAACGGTTATTTTTGCGGGCAAAGCGGCCCCCTCTTACACCATGGCTAAACAGATTATTCAGCTGATTAATTCTGTTGGAAGTGTTATTAACAACGACCCTCAAATAAATGACAAATTAAAGGTGATCTTTTTACCTAATTATAACGTTACTCTTGCTGAAATGATCTTTCCTGCCTCTGATTTATCCGAACAAATCTCAACAGCCGGGACTGAAGCCTCGGGCACAGGTAATATGAAATACGCCCTTAACGGAGCCCTTACCATTGGCACAATGGATGGCGCTACCATTGAAATGGGTGAAGAAATTGGCTTTGAAAATTTATTTACCTTTGGACTTAGCGCCCACCAAGTTTTAGAGCATAAAAAGCAAGGTTACTATCCCATTGAGTTTTATCAAAACAATCCTGACCTAAAAAAAACCATTGATATGATTGCTAATGGAGAGTTCTCAAACGGAGACAGAAGCACCTTTCAATCTATTATTGGTAGCCTGCTTAGCTCTGATAATTATTTGTTACTGGCCGATTTTGCCTCATATATAAAGGCTCAAGAAATGGTTGATGAACTTTATTTAAACTCTTTTGAGTGGACTAGAAAATCTATTTTAAATTCGGCAGGCATGGGCCAATTTTCAAGCGACAGAACCATTATGGAGTATGCTAAAGATATTTGGGGCGTTACGCCTACTGACCTTAAAAACTGCCCTTAATAGGGCGGCCTATGGCTTTTAAGCATTGGGTGAGTACGCAGCTACTGACAGTTACCAATTCGAACATGAACCGTTTCTGATGACTTAGGTGTACCCAATTTTGAATTTGCCTGATCTGATACATTTTTATTTGAAATCATAGATGTACATTCATCAATAGGGCTAATTCTTGGATATGCCCAAGTCCCCTGTGCTGTGCACTGATATCTTGTACATAAAGGGTTTGTCCCGCTTTTTTTATCTTCAGTTATCTGCCAGTAACACTGGCCAAACAAAGCATCTGGATTTTGGCAAAAACCAACTTTTTTAGGTTTAATTTTTATTACGGGTCTTGGCTTTTTTTTAAGTTGATTTTCGGTAGCCATAAATGATTCAGAAAGTTTATTTTTTATTACCTTATTGGTCGTATCCTCATTTTTAAAAATCTCAAGATCGCCTTGAGGCATTTTTACACCGCTAGCTAAATGATCATAAACAATTTCATCATCTTTAACTTCAGACTTAAAAATAGCCTGCTCATTAGCTTTTAAAACTTGATTTTTATCAAAATAAAAACAGGGAATTTCAAAATCTTGGGTCGCATGTTTGTTTAAAAATTGAATTTCTTTTTTTTTGGAATCAATATAAAAAATAATATCTTTTTCGGTTTCAATTAAACAAAGTCCCCAAGACACAAGATTTACTTTTATCTGTCCTGTCAACTTTTGAGACGACAAACTGGCTTTTGTTTTTATTCTAAACTGTCCCTGAACTAAATCTATGTTTAAAACAGGTAATGGTGCAAGCTGAGCTCTGCTATTTTCGCCCATCCAATATTCTAAACTTTGTTGTTGATCCTCAATCCATACAAGTGAATTTTGTTTAGTGACCACTTCAGATGCCGACTTTATTGTTACTGGCCATTTCGATTTTGCAGATAAAACATTATTATCAATCGATACTTGCCCTGAGTACCCTTTAACTACAAAGGTTTGAACCATCCCCTGTTGA
>DYOP01000028.1:3824-6646 GCA_020720425.1 Bdellovibrio sp.
ATCATTCTATCCAATCATTCTATCCAATCATTTTTTTTCAACCTTTTGCTTCGACTTGCTTTTGGCCAATTCCCAACGAAATCCCCATCTCATAAACATAGAATAAGCTGCATTGATCGCAATTAAAAAACCTGGTAAGCCATCTAAAAATCCACCTTTTATAAAGTAACACTCAATAAACTTTCCAAAAGGTCTTACTAAAAGTCCAACCAAATAAAACTTTGGCTTTTTATTAAAATCTTTTTCGGCCAAAATTTGAGCGTATTTAATGTTAGTTAGGATTTGATCTTTTAAATCTGAAAAAACAAAATGCTCAAGGTTAAATTTAAATAAACCCGTTGTATGTAAAACCTCTTCATGATCCTCAGTAAAAACTACTTTTTCGTGAACCAAAGAAGCATCCCACTGATAATAGTTTTTATTAAACAATCTCCCTTGGTAATCAGGATACCAACCGCCATGATTAATCCATCGACCTAAAAAATAAGACTTTCGAGGGATTTTATATAAAATTTTAGGATCTAAGGTTGAAAAGCGTAATTTGATTTCGTTTTGCAGGCTTTCTGAAACTCTCTCATCGGCATCAAGAGCTAAAATCCAATCATGATTGGCAAATAAAACAGCCTGTCTTTTTTGAGGTCCAAACCCCTGCCATTGATTAAAATAAACTTTTGCTCCCTCCTGAGTAGCAATACCCACCGTTTTATCTGTGCTTCCTGAGTCAACGACAACCATTTCTTGAACCCAATCTGAAACACTACTTAAACAAGAGCCTATATGCTTTTGCTCGTTAAGTGATATAATAGCAACAGAAAGGGGTAACTTCATAAAAACAGGATATTGACACTCGGTAGCATTTACAAGAGCTAATTGAATCTCTACACTATTTTTATAGAGTTAATCTGGAACTGATATAAGTCTGGAACTGATATAAATCTGAACCTAATATAAAAAGGATAGTATGCAAAAATGTATTTTTAGACCTTGTTTTTATTTTACCTCATTATTTTTAGTTTTTTTGATGCTCCTCTCAGCCCCGTCATCTCATGCTTATCAAACCATTTTAGAGGCTGGAGAGCCTTTAGACACTAAAGAGTATCACTTAGGTTTTGCTCCTCAGTTTTATACGGGCGATTTTTCTGGGACCAATGGCGTTTTTTATTTACGCAAAGGGCTCTCTACGGGCCGGGATGTTTCGATCCAATTAGGCACAGGGGGCGTTGACTTTTTTACGACACTTTCGACTCGCTGGATTCCTATTCCGGATTTAGCTAATCAACCGGCTTTAGGTCTTCGATTTGATGTTACCCTATCCCGAGACGAAAGTCTTAGCTCCGGTGTTTTTAGAATTGCACCTTTTGCAAGTAAACAATTTTCTACATCCTCTGGGGTGATCGAGCCCTATGCCTATTTACCCCTAGGAATGCGGGTTGTTGAAGGCTCCTATAATTCGACCTCACAACTTGTATTTGGATCTAAGGTTAAAGTTGAAGAGTTGCTACCCGCTTATTTTTATGCCGAGATGGGTTTAAACATGAAAAACAGCCTTTCTTACTTTTCGATTGGTCTTTTTTCGACATTTACAGATTAAGGTTAATTATGTTTTCTTTTCTCTCTTCAAAAGATCCCTCAGAAGCTAACCTCTATATTGATTTAGGCACCGCCCACACTTTGATTGTTACCAAAAAAGAAGGCCTCATTCTTAATGAACCCTCGATTATAGCCTATACCCAACCAAAGCCAGGTCAGCAAAAACCTATTGCGGCAGGCTATGAAGCCCTAGAGTTGGTTAAAAACAGCCCTGGCAATATTTTTATACGTTACCCATTAAAAGAAGGTGTGGTTGCTGATATTCAAAATACAGAAGCCATGATTCGCTTTTTTTTAAATAAGCCCGAAGTAAAAAAGCATTTAAGCTCTCCTAAAATAATTATTTCTATCCCTTATGATGCAACCGAAGTCGAAAGACGAGGAACCGAGCAAATTGCTAAATCAGCAGGAGCCAAGCATGTTTTTTTGGTCGAAGAGCCCCTCGTTGCCGCCCTAGGCGCAAATCTTGATGTTGGCTCGCCTGAAGGTCGAATGATTATTGATTTTGGAGGCGGCACCACTGAAATTTCAATTATTGCTTTAAATGATATTATTTTTTGCCAAAGCTTGAGAGCCGGAGGTCACCGCTTTAATGAAGCCATTATTCAAGGTTTTAAGACTAAACATAATCTTGTTTTATCTCCCGGACAGGCTGAACAAATAAAAATTAAATACGGCTCGGCCATCCCGCGATCACTCATTGAAACTTTTGATATCGAAGGGCGAGATCTTGAAACAGGAAAACCCAAAACAATAAGTTCTAGCTCACAAGAGCTTAGCCTGACTTTTGATCATCTTTTAACTCAGGTATCACAAGGTATTTTTCAGGCTATCGAAAATGCCCCACCCGAGATTGTGGGTGACATTATGGAACATGGGATTTTTCTTGTTGGTGGCGGAAGCTTGTTAAAAAATCTGCCACAACGGCTAAGTAATGACGTTCAAATTCAAGTTAAAATATCTCAAAACCCACTCACCGCTATCGCTGATGGCGGAAAAGCTTTACTTAATAACACTCAGTTACTTGAAAATATTTTAATTTAGCATTTTCAATAAGCTGCCACACTGAGCTTGAGAGTTGGATTTAACTTTCGAAAATACTTTATGAGTTGATAGTTGACCACAACGCCCTGACTGCTAAGGATGCAACGCTGGGCCAGATTAGAATTTGGGAGGTGCAAAGTTTTTTTCAACTCCGACCTCTTTGGACCAATGGCTTTGGACCAATGGCT
>DYOP01000028.1:6746-8583 GCA_020720425.1 Bdellovibrio sp.
CTTTGGACCAATGGCTTTGGACCAATGGCTCTTGACCTTTGGCTTTATCATCGCCTTTTTGATAGTATCAAATGATACTATCAAAAAAATAGCCTATCATTCAATTAAATGAATAAGCCACCTTATACTATTACTCCCAAAATTTTAAAATTAGTATCACAAATTCAGTCTCTTCTTGGTGAGTTTAAGCATCTTGACGTTAAAAAGCCTTCAATCTAACTACGCAAAGAAAACAAGATTAAAACCATTCATCATAGTTTAGCCATCGAAGGTAACTCCTTAACTGAGTCGCAAATTAGCTTATTATCTGCCAGGCCAAAACAAACCGATCGCATTGAAATGGCAGCCGAACACTTTGGTCATCTAAATTTTACACGAAAAGCTTATATGCTATTGCATAAAGATCTTTCTACTTCAACCGCCAGTCGCGACTTAGAAAAAGCTGTTTCAAAGGGTATTCTTAAAGTTGAAGGAATAAAATCAACTACAAAATATATTTTCAAAAAAAGTACCCCAAAGTAATCTAACCCCCCAGTTAGGTCTATTAAAACTCCCACTCTATACAATAAAAGCCTCTTTAGGCCTGAGCGCATCTGTGAATTTTCAAGATAAGAAACCCCTTTCACAGGCACCTCAAACATCTTGCTCACAATGTTTCAATCCAACAGCTGACTTATCAAATTTAAAGACCTTTTAATTTTCTTACCTCCTTTTTGACACGCTATGGTTACCTTTGGGAAGCAGGTACCTATCTAAGGTCTGTTTTTTGAGACATTCTTAAGGGGTAATGTTCTTGGTATTTTTTTATAATGCCTTCAATTTGATTAGGCATAACACCTGTAATATCAGAATAAAGCCTATGGCCAAAATCTAACCAGACATGGGTTGTGCGCAAATAAAAAATTAGTTTTTTGACAGCCATGGCGACTGATGTTTCGTCTTCTAATAAAAATTGATAGAGTAACTGTAGAGTTTTAAGATATTCGGCTCCCTCCTCAATCGGGGTCATAGGCGGAGTCGAATTTAATCCTTGTGCTACCGGAGGGGGCCAGCCGTTTAAATATCCCCACTGCCAAATTAACCAAGGTCTGGCGGCTAAAGCCCGACCCACCATAACCATATCACAGCCGGATTGATTAATTTTTGATTCAATATCTTGAGCCGTTTGAATATCTCCGTTACCGATGATATTTAAATCGAGCTTCATTTTGACCTCTTTAATTTGACTCCAGTCAGCCAGGCCCCTTCGTTTTTGTTCGGCATACCTTGGGTGTAGTGTTACCCAATCCACTCCCGCATTTTTTAAAGCTCCTATAAATTGAATCAGCTGATCGGTTGTATGCCCCTCAAAACCTGATCGTAATTTTACGGAAACGGGAACCTGAGCATATTTTTTAGCCATTTCTACAATTCGAGAGGCATAACTTGAGTCTCCCATTAAAGAGACTCCATAATTGTGTTTAAGGGCTTGGGTAACCGAACAACCCATATTAATATCAATGGCTGAAGCTCCCCAGTCTTGAAGTTTTTGAATGCTTAAGGAAATAAATTTTTCGTCATTTGCTAATATTTGTGGGCAGATTATATTTTCGAAATCATTTTTTTTTGTCATAACATGAGTATTTAAATCTTGATAAATAAGACGTCGTGAGTTGAGCATTTCCGTGGGCCATAAAAGCTGGGCCCCTTGGGGAACATATAAAGATAATACTTTTTTAAACGAACTATGGGATAGCCCCACCATAGGGGCAAGGGCTACTTGAAAATTAACCCGATTAAGCGGGGCAAATAAAAAATTTTTGCGCTGGTCAACTAAAATCACAATCGACTTCTTTCA
>DYOP01000028.1:8683-14377 GCA_020720425.1 Bdellovibrio sp.
TCACAACCTATCACAAACCTATTTTAATAAAAAATTAAGTTAAACTTATTTATAAATTCGTGCGGGTTTAGTAAATAATTTATAATAAACTTGATAGAGAGCAAAAAAACCAACTGAAAATGCTAGATCAGATAGGAGTGACGTTTTTAAAAAGGGCAAACCCATTAAGTAACACTCGATAAGACCTTTAAAATCCTGAGAATATAGCCCCGCTTGACTCCATACTCCCCAATTTGAAATTAAATAAAAAATAATCGAGCCCGTAAAGGCCCCCAAACCTGTTTTTAAAATAGATTTTTGAGGCTTAAAAATAACTCCAATACCCACTAAAGCAAAAAACCCTAGGTAAACCCATTCTTGCCCCGGGTAACCTGTTCCTAAAACAAGGTCAGATAAAAATACCCCTCCCAAAACCGATACGGCGGCTAAGATTTGAGAAGACAATAAAACTGAGGACCAAATGGCAAGCGCCCCTAAAATACTGAAGTTAGACAAATGAGGTAACCAGCGACTTAGTAAAATAATGGTAACAAATCCAAAAACGTAAAAAATTGACTTCATAACTTCTCCTTAAATCTGCTTTTTTTATATCAAATAAATAAAACGATTGTCTTGCTATTTTTTAAAACGCATACTTTAAATATCAAATGATCGATGAGCAAACCCTTATCAAATACGAATCTCTATTAACGCAAGACCCTCAGTCAAAGGTTTTTGCTATTGTGGCCGATACCTACCGCGAAAAAAAACAGCTAACAAAAGCTCATGATCTATGCGCAAAAGGGCTTAAAGCTCACCCTGAGTATGTGGGTGGTCTTATTACAATGGGTCGTATTTTATTAGATGAAAATAAACCTCTTGAAGCCTTAAAGCACATTAATCAGGCGACCCAGTTAGCTCCTCAAAATTTATTAGCCTATCAGCTACTTGGTGAAACCTATTTATCATTAAAAAATACAAAATCAGCCCTTAAATCTTTTAAAATGGCTTTATTTATTGATCCTCAACATGAAAAAGCTCAAATGGCCATTAAAAAACTCGAATCCATCACGGCCGACGAATACGAAGATGATTTATTTAAAATGTCTAAAATTCAAAACTTTCAATCAGAAAATCGCCCGAAAGAGCCCCCCTTATCTTTAACAAAAGGTCTCGAAAGAGAGCTTTCTTATTTAGATGCTCTTTTGGTTCGGGGCCATATCGATCAGGCCAAATCGCGATTAAATGAGCTTTTATCTTATTATCCAAAAAACCCTGAGCTCGAATCTCGCCTTAAACTGATTTCCCCAAACTACGACCAACCCCAAACGATTAGGCCTCAGATCAAGCGCGAAAAACTAGCTCTTAATCAAAAAATTGAATCTCTTCAACGCCTTTTAAAGGTGATTGAAAATAAAAAATTTATTCAAGGCACATCTCATCAAAGTTTATATAAAAACGACTCTACGAGCTGAATTTTGTTCCGATTGACCATAATAAACTCCATAAGCTATTTTGTCTAAAACGATTAAGGAGTTATTATGTACGAAACGGCAGATTTTAAAAAAGGTTTACGCGTTATGGTTGAAGGACAGCCCTACCAAGTGATTGACTTTCAGCACGTTAAACCCGGTAAAGGAAATCAATTTTCAAGAACCAAACTAAAAAACTTATTAACAGGTCAGCTTTTAGAGCGAACTTTTAAATCGGGTGAAAAATTTGAAATTCCCAATGTTTTAAACCGAGAAATGGGTTTTTTATACCGCGATGAAAATGGTTTTTACACCTTTATGGATAAAGAAAACTTTGAACAAGTGACCATGGATGACACAGCTGTTGGCGATTCCAGAGACTACCTTATCGAAAACTTAGAAGTTGTTATTTTATTTTATAACGATCGCCCCGTATCGGTCGACGTGCCTAAGGCGGTTAATCTTAGAGTAACCCAAACTGACCCCGGAATGAAAGGGGATACAGTAACAGGAGCCACAAAACCGGCCACTCTTGAGACAGGCCTTGTGGTTAAAGTTCCCCTTCATATTAGCGAAGGCGACCTTTTAAGGGTTGACTCAACAGAAGGCATTTATGTCTCAAGGGTTAACGAATAAGACAGCACCTCTCCCTCCTCCCTCTGGGGCCTAGGCCATACCCATGGCCTAGGCAAAATACCTCAGAAAACAACACACACTCTCTCCAAAAAACATAGAGTGACAAATACAAATGGGTCACCTCGTCATAACAGAAGTCTAATACCTTAATTTAAAAAAATTGGTAAAATCTGCTGTGGAATTTATATCATCAACCCCTTTAGATATCGAAAAAGAGATCTACTCTCTTTTGCTTCTTTTAAAAGGCACTCAAACAGCCCCTCATACTTTTTTTGAAAGACTCTCAAATCGTAATCTTTCGTTAGAAGCTCAAAAAATTATTAGTCACTTTTTTTGGACCAATACACTTTACACCGAACTGATTGAAATTTTTAAAGACCAAATTCGCCTTAACAATCAAATTGCATGGGGGCATTTTGTTAAAACTTTAGAGCTTGCTCAAGTTGAGATCACAGAAGATCTTCAAACTCTTATTTTGCAGGGATCAAGAGAGCAGCTTTTACTTGATGAGCTTGCGACTTATTCAAAATGGGATCATCTCGAGCCTAAACTTATTGAAATAAGAAAAAATAAACAGTGGGCCTGGGTTACCGAGTATCAGTATAAAATCCAAGAACTTTTGCAAAAAATAGAACTGTTTCGCTCCCAAGAAATGACAGATCAAGAAAAACTCGCCATTAATGATTTATTATTTTTAAGTCCTCACCACCCTAAAGTTAAACAGCTTCAAGATGAGTTTAAACAAAGAATGGCTCAAAAGTTACTCGAATCAAAGCTAACCCACCAGCCCAGCTTAAAAACTAATATTCAGCATTTAAAATCGACCCCAGAAACGATAGCTCATTCATCATGGCTTTTAGAACTTTTTCAATCCGCATTAAATGAAGACAAAGAAAATGCTTTTTTAATTAAAGACTTTATGATTCATTCTCTGATGTTAGATGAGCCCCTAACCGCACTGTCTCTTATAAAAGACATTCCTGTTTCAAAATTAAGTTATGACGAGATTTGGCTTAAGTTTATTTCTCAAAAGCTTTCTCATCAACTTTATGAGTCTTTGGAAACTTTAAATGACATCTCCCTACATCATCAAAGTAACACCGACATCCCCCTCATTCTTTCCTACGAAAAAGCTCTTGTCTTATGGGAGCTTAAAGAGCAGGAGCAAGCCTTAAAACTTATGAAAGAAGTTGAGCAAACAGACCCTGAGTTTCGTAATGCCTCATCCTTAGTTACCCATTGGAGCAAAGTTCATGAGTAACAATAAAAAAAAAATAATTATCTTTTCGGCTCTTGCCTTTTTAATTAGTTTTTTTGCATACCAACAGTTTAAAAAAATACCCTATCTAAAACAAATTCTTATTAAAGAGCTGATCACTCAAACCCAATCTTTTGTACCCATTAAAATTTTACTTAAAGATATTAGTTTTGGATTATTTCCCTTTCAGGCCGAGCTGATCGGGGTGCAACTTGAACCCCATTTAAAAACTCATTTCCCCGAGCCTATATTAGTCGATAAAATTATAATTAAATTTAATTTACTCAGTCTATTAACCCAACGCCCCGAACTTAACGAAGTCGAAATAATCAGACCTCATTTTTTTATTGATCTTTCAAAAACCCAAAGCTCATCAAATAAAGATGAATTTCAAATAGAGCAGCTCAGCTACATTATGAAAAAGCTCAATGGTCTAGAAGTTAAAATAGTGGGGGCCGATTGGGTAGCAAACTTAAAAAATTCAACTCAAATAGGTTCAAAAAATTCGAATTTATCAGCTCAGATTTTAACAAAAAAGATTATCCTTAACTTAAGTAACCCCCAACTTTGGATGCAACATAATAAAAATCATTATTCTGATATTCAGTTTCAAATCGATGGAGAGCTCACTCCTGAAAAAGTTACCCTTCAAAATTTAGTAAAACACAAAGGCTCACAATTAGAAACCCATCTTGAACTTTGGCCTTTATCTGATATTTTTAAATCACCCCGCATTGATATTAAATCAGCTTTATACCTACAATCAGCCGATTGGCTGACGCAATTACTCGGATTAAAACAACTCTCAGGCGAAGTTCAAGTTGATACAGAATTATCCTTACTCAAAAACCAAGTCTTATCACAAAAGATCGATTTTAAGTCATTTCAATTAGCGGTTAACCAATTTCAGATAGGCAACATTCAAAGTCAGTTTCATCTCAATGAAAGTGGTTTAAGGGGTCATAAAATCTCAATTTTAAATAAAGAAATCTCAGCCGATATCCATGACTGGTCAATTGGTTGGGAGGCCCCTTTTAATTTTAAATCCATTCAGGCCCAGACAAAACTTAAAATTTATAAAATTGATTTAAGACCTTTTTTAGAATCTATTAAAGTCCATAAGGTTCCCGTTGATTTAACTTTGTCAGGTCAGTTTGATTGTTCAATTAATATAAAACCAACTTTCGAAACCTCTTGTTTTGGTGGAGCTCAAGGCCAAGGACTTCATGTTTCGTCAACTTCTGACATGAAAAACTCAATCGTTAAACTGAACCCTTTTACCGCGCGCGGAAATGTTTTAATAGATCAAAAGCATGTTGAGTATAAGGCCGATTTAAATTTGGATTCAGCTACGGGGCAATCTTCTGGATCTATTAATTTTGAGACAGGATTTGATATTTTATTTAATGGAAATCAAATTGACCTTGATCAAATCAATACGATTGCAGGACTCAAATTTAATGGCCTAATTAATGTTAATGGACAAACTCAAGGGGGCAGCAAATCAGCAACGTTTAAATTAACTGGCAACTCTGATAACTTTAGATTTTCTGATTTAAATCTCGGAAAAATCTCAACCACTTTATCTTATAGTAAGGGTCTCTTATCCGTTTCAGATATCTCAGCCTCTAAAGGACAAAGCCAGTATTCAGGAAGTGTTTTAGTTGATCTTCTTAATAAATCCATAGACTATCATATTAAGTCTGATCTTATTTACGGAGAGGACCTTTACTCTGTTTTTTCGGATTTTTTACCCAATCAGTTTTTATCCAAGGGCAACGGAAAATTTAATCTTCATGTCACCGGACCTTACGATTGGAAATCTTGGAGTCATGAGCTCGATTTTCAGCTTGATAAGGCCCTTTTGCTCAACGAGTATTTTGATCAAATTAAAATCAAATCATCCATGAATAATCCTATTTTAAATATTAAAGAAGGGGTTTTTAATAAGGGTGAGCATTCACTTAAATTATATGGGCAAGGTGATTTAGCCGGGGATGGTATCATACGGTTGTCTGGACAAAGTATACCGCTTGAATATTTTGATAATATCGCTTTATTAGGGGCCAACTTATTAGGTAACGTTGATTTTCAAACCGAAGTTAAAGCCTTGCTCGCAGAGCCTGAATGGTTTCACAAAATGACCCTAAGCCAACTTAGCCTTAGCGAATACCCCCTACTCGATGCTAAAATGCAAATATCTTCAAATAAACTTGGAACCACCTCAAGTATTAATTATGGTATAGACACTTTTGTTTTTTCAGGTTTTTTGCCACCTATGATAAATTCAAATGAAGAGGCTAAAATTTATATTAAATCTTCAAAGTTTCAACCCAAACCTTTTTTTAC
>DYOP01000028.1:14477-27163 GCA_020720425.1 Bdellovibrio sp.
CTTATTTCAAAAGAATTTGAACAATCTGATTCGGTTTTTATTAGAAGAAGCTCTTTACTTCCAAAAGTTTTTTTAAAAGATGCCAGCCAGCCTCTTTTGCTCAGTATTAACGCCAAAACAGTCTCACCCATATCAATCAAAAACTCAATGATTGATGGAAAGGTCATAGGTGATTTAAATATTTCTGGGCCCGCCCAGTTTCCGATTATTCAGGGAAACTCAGAGATTGTTAAAGGTTCAAAAGTTCTTTTTAGAGAAAATGAATTTAGAGTGGATCAAGGTTTTGTTAAATTTTTAGGAGCTACAGAACTTGATCCTGAAATATTTTTAGTAGCTGACGCTAGAATAGATAAATACGATGTCAATATGAACATTCAAGGCAAAAGTTCAAATCCTGTTTTAAGACTATCAAGCCAGCCCACTTTATCAGAGCAAGATATTATTTCTCTATTAGCTCTTGGGCAGCTGAGTAACGACATTGAAAAGCAAATTCAAGCTCCCAGCTCTCAAACCCAAGCCGAAGCTCAAATCAGTGCCGCGCTACTTGAAACGATCCCCCTATTTAAAAAAGCTCAAAAAGCAGTAGGTGTTACCGTTCAAATTTCATCGGCTTTTGATTCAAATTCAAATACCGAGTTTAAAAAAGTAAGTATTACAAAAAAATTAAATAAAAAAACCAAGGTCGTGGCCACTTCAGGCGATCAAGGTTACCGAGAGTTTAAATTTGAATACTCTTTAAGTGACCACTTATCGGCTATTGGACGATATAAACAACAAGATAATTTAAACTCTGGTTTATCATTAGATAATCAAGGCCGAAATGATAGCATTTTAGGATTGGATTTAGAATATCGAAAGGAGTTTAAATGACTTCTTTTAAAGGGTTAATGGTCTTCTTATTTTTTTTGTTATTTTTAAACACCCCTCCCGCCCATGGTTTAGCCTTAGCTGACAATCAACCCTCTGATCATATTATTATTAAAGATTTCGAAATCCAGTCAGAAAACACCGAGCTAAATGAACTTATCTCTGAAAAAGCTCAATCCTTTATCGGACAGTTTTCTAATGAAAAAAACTTAGCCCAGCTAAAATTAGAACTTCATAAATCCCTAATCAAAAACAAATATCATGCTACACAAATAGAAGTGTTACCTATTTCTATTACTGGCACGGTCACAGTTTTACTCACTCAACCCCTACAATACATAATCGAATATAATAAGGTTTCTATTTTGTCTTGGGACGATTTATTTGAATTCTTAAATCTTAAAGAGTACTCGACCACTAATCCCAACATACAATATGATCTCGCTCAAAAAATTAAACAGTTCTACTTACAAAAAGGTTATGCTCGTATAGAGGTTAAGTTTATTATTAAAGACCTAAATAGGTTTCAAAGAAATATCCAATTTGATATTAATGTTGGTCCCCGAGTTAAAATTAACTCGATTAAATTTAATGGACAATTTTCAAACCCTTCTGACTACTATCAAAATGAACTGATTAAATATGGGGCGGGTCAATTATTAAAAAAGGGTTACTATAACAAAGAGGATATTGAAAAGGCCCTAGAAAATGTGATGACCTCTTTGTGGAATAAGGGATATCTAAAAGCCAATGCCAAAATAAATCGAGCTGTTTTTAGTAAAGATCACACCCACGTTGATATTTTTATTCTTTTTTATGAGGGCGAACAAACTTACTTAAAAAATATAAAAATAGAAGGCGCGTCTTCTGTTTCGTCTCAGCTTGTTTTAAATTATTTTAATTTAAAACAAGGCCAAGCTCTTTCTTTATCGGAGCTAGAAAAAGCAATTGATAATTTAACTCAATACTATCACGAACTAGGCTTTTTAGAAATGCATATCGTAAATTATGGCCCCGAACTTATCAGTTATGAAAATGACTTTAAAAATGCAACTTTAAATATACAAATTTTTGAAGGGCCTTTAATTATTGTTGATCATATTCAGATTAAAGGTCTAACTTTTACTAAATCTTCAGTTATTTTTAATGAATTAGATTTTAAAACATCTGACATTTTAACTAAAACAAAATTATCCGACTCAGAAGAAAGGTTACTTTTAACGGGGCTTTTTAGAGGGGTTCGTATTACCTATGATCCAAAAAATTCGCTTCATTCAAAAAGAAATGTAATTATTGAGGTTATCGAAAAAGACCCAGGACTATTTAACTTTGGAATAGGCGCCCACAACGAACGTTACTTATCTGTAAGGGGCTTTTTAGGTTTATCCTACCAAAATTTATTTGGAACAGCCCGATCTTTATCTATGCGAATGGATGGTCAATACAATTTACAAGGCCAGCCCTTTTTTGAAAACAGTATAAGGGCTAATTACACAGAACCCTACCTTTTTGAAACTCGAATTCGAGGTAAAATCGGAATCAGTCGCTCCACATTAATTACCGATTACAATAATTTGATTGCCTCTGAATCAAATCAAACAAGCTATACCCTTGAGCAGTATATAACTCCTAAATTTTTATTAAAATGGCGATTATGGCAAATCACAAGTTACCGCGATTTTTACATCACAAATCACGTAGATGCCAATCAGTTACAAATTGCTGATACCCAATTAGCTTATGAATATGATTTAAGAGACCACCCATTTAATCCTAATAAAGGCGTTTATACTCATGGTTACTACGAATACGCCAGTCCTCAGCTGGCAAGCTCAGACTGGATTGGATTTAATAAGATCAATCTCAACTTAAGTCACTATGTTACTCTTTTTGATATTCATAATTTTGTTCTGGCCTCATCAGTCCGATATGGTTATTTATCTCCCACCTCGGATTCGTATCTTATTCCGTATGACAAAATTGGTTTTTTTATGGGTGGGCACTCAACCTTAAGATCATTTAATCTTAATGAGTCTTTCCCTAGCACAACCGATCTGGGCGGTAGCAGTTACCGTCTTAACTCATGGGCTCAACTTAAATTAATTAAAGTTGAGCTTCGCATTCCAATATGGAAGCAAATTGGCTCTGCTGTTTTTTTAGACATGGGGGATATTGTTTTTGGTAACAATGCCTTTACCTCTGGCTGGAGAAAAGGTGTTGGCATTGCTTTTAGATATCTCACACCTGTGGGCGCCGTTTCTTTTGAGTACGCATGGAAATTGCCCCCTTTTTACCAACGAAACGAGTCAGAAGCAGCCCTTCACTTTTCTATTGGAACTTTTTAAAAAAGGAGAAAAATTATGTCTGATATATCCTCTGGAATTTCAAGAAATCCTAACCTATCAGCTCCTCAAGTTTTGTCTGAAAACAATAAAAACGAAATTTGGGAACAGTTTAAAGACTCTTGGTGGACAGGTCTTAGCCCTGAGCAATGCCCTGGATTTGACCCCTCAACTCAAGCCTTACACGCACTTAAGCTTATTAATTTTCAAGTAGCAAGCCGGCAAGATGTATTAGATTATTTTAATAATTCATGGACCTTAACTGAACTCTTATTTTTAAGTTTAAAAAATTTTTCTACCTATACTCGCTCCCCCTATCACGGACTTCGCCATCCTTTAATTTTTTATTACGGCCATCCTGCGGTACTTTTTATTAATAAATTACGCTTATCAAAAATTATTGATAAGCCCCTAGATTTATATTTAGAAAAAATTTTAGAAACCGGCGTTGACGAAATGAGCTGGGATGATATGTCTAAAAATAAAAAGCTTTGGCCTCAAGTTGAGCAGGTCTGGAGTTACCGAAAGCAAGTTTATTTATTGGTTAAAAATATTATTTTAACTCACCCCCTATTAGCCGATGATCAACTTAATCAACTGGCTTTAAGCCCCACAGGTCTATTAGACACCCCCCTATGGTCTATATTTATGGGCATTGAACACGAAAAAATCCATTTTGAAACTTCGAGCGTTCTGATTCGAGAGTTACCCATTGACCTTGTTCAAACCCCTTTATTTTGGCCTCCAATCAATGTTCCCAGTACCTTTAAAAGTGCACATTTTCCGGTTCGAGATAAAAATTACCCTTCTAACTTATGGATTAAACATACGCCTTCTGTAGGCGCTTTTGTCAGCTTTGGAAAGCCATTAAATACGCCTTCTTTTGGATGGGATAATGAATATGGCCATAAAAGCCTATCACTCAAAGAATTTGAAATGACTCAAAATCTGATTAGTAACGGCGAGTTTTATGAGTTTGTAGCTTCAGGTCACTACCAGCAAGATCAATACTGGAGCCAAGAAGGCCTCATGTGGAGAAAATTTAGAAACTCAAAAAGACCTTGTTTTTGGGTTGCTCATGGCCCTGAGGGTCTTCATGACTATAAACTTCGAACACTTTTTGAAATCATTGATATGCCTTGGGACTGGCCTGTTGAGGTTAATTTTCATGAAGCTCAAGCCTACGCTTTATGGAAAAACACTCAGGACCAATCCCCCTTATGTTACCGGCTTCCGACTGAAGCTGAGCATAAAAGCCTCCTTGATTTAAGTAGTAATCCAGTTAATGACCCTGTATTACAAGCTTCTAAAGGTGATTTAAAACCCAGTAACATCCATTTAAATAATAAAGACTTTTTTAACTTTAATTTTATGACAAGCTCGCCATGGCCCGTTAATTTTGGCCCCACTCATATCAGCGGCCACCGAGATTTACTAGGTAACGTTTGGCAATGGGTTTTAGATCAATTTCAGCCTTTAGATAACTTTAAAATTCACCCTCTCTATGATGATTTTTCAACTCCTTGTTTTGATGGAAAGCACCAAATGATGCTTGGGGGATCGTTTATAAGCTGTGGCCATGAGGCCAGTGTATGGGCCAGGTTTCATTTTAGACCCCATTTTTTTCAGCATTCTGGATTTAGATTAGCCAGAACTCTTGATGGGAGCTGCGACAATTCTTCGACCCAATTAAATCGAGATAAAAATTTTGAACCATCTCAAAGATTTGATTGTCTTTTACAAACCCAATCTCAAAATTGGTGGAAAAATTCAGACTCATTGATTCAACCTCTTGATTTGCCCCCTCACAAAATCAATCAACTCTGGCAAAAAACCGCCTCTCAAGTTGAAGAGTTTGAAAAAGCAATTCAACTTTCGCCCCCAAAGGGCCTAGCTCTTGATCTTGAACTTAATGACATACCAAACTCTTACCATGTCCCCTACCAACCCAGTTTAAATTTTCCTGATCGCAGTACATCTTTTGACCAATTACTAAAAACTCTTTTTAATGAGCTGGCTCCTTTAGGCCAACAGCCGGGGCACCCAGGTTATATGGCCTATGTCGCCGGAGCCGCCAATGCCGTATCAAATTTAGGTCAAGCCATTGCCCAAACGATCAACCAATTTACGGGTCACTACAGTCTAGCCCCAGGACTTGTTACCATCGAACAAGAAGTCATACGTTGGTTTTGCAATAGTTTTGAGTTACCCATGGCTTCTGCTGGCGGAGTAATTACAACGGGCGGGTCTATGGCCAATTTATTAGCCTTAGCTGCCGCACGATCAAAGTATTTAAAATCAGAACCTTTACATAAAGCTCGGTTTTATGTTTCAAACCAATCTCACCACTGTTTAAGTAAAAATCTTTTATTTTTAGGGTTTTCGAATTCAAATATTAATTTTGTAAATACAGATGCTCAATCAAAAATAGATCTTATTCATTTAAAAGCTTTAATTGATACCGATCTTCAAAACGGATTTATACCTGTTGCCATTTTAGCCACAGCCGGGACAACGCATACAGGTAGCATTGACCCCTTATTTGAAATAAGCCAAATAGCCAAAGCCCACAACATTTGGTTTCATATTGATGGAGCCTATGGAGCCTTATTTTACTTAACCAAATACGGAAAATCTGCACTTAAAGGACTTAGCCTTGCCGACTCAATTGCACTTGACCCTCATAAATCATTAAGCCTTGCCTATGGCACAGGTATGTTACTAGCAAAAAATCAATCTGATTTAATAGTCCACGAGATTCAGGTCAGCAGCTATATGCCGCCCTCTGCGGATACAGATTTGCACCCCGAGCGAGTTGATTATTCTGAATATTCTTTTGAACTATCTAGGGACCCTCGCGGAGTTAGGCTTTGGCTCGCTATTAAGTATTTTGGAATTAATCCATTTATATTAAACTTAGACGAAAAACTTGAACTCAGTCAGTATTTATATAATGAGCTTATGGCTCGTAAAGACTTATTGGCCCCACTTAAACCTGAATTAAGTATTGTTACTTTTAGTCATAAAAATCCGGAATTAACAAAAAAATTATTGGTTTTAATTAACTCAAAAAATAACGTCTTTTTAACTGGCACTCAAATCAACGGAATTTATCTTATCCGAGTTTGTCTATTGGGCTTTAGAACCCATTTTGATACAATTCAAAAACTACTATCTGACATTGATCAAAGCCTTAAGGATTTAGGGTAACCAATGGATAAAATAAGTTTTTTTAAAACTCAGTTTTATAAAAAAAATCAGCTGATTCATATAAACAATGCAGGCTTATCTCCTATTTCCCTACCAGCTTACAATGAAATTAATAAATGGTCCCAGCGTTTTTTTGAAGAAGGTTACTTTACAGATAAAGATTATGCCAATCAGGTTACCTTTTCTCGGGAGCAGGTAGCCGAGCTTATTGGCTGCTCATCTGATCAAATTGCTTTTTTTCAAAGCGCTTCTTGGGCCATTACTCAGTTTATAAATTCAATTGATCTTAAACCCCAAGATGAAGTTCTTTTATGGGACCAAGAGTACTCAAGTCACCTGTTACCATGGAAAATAGCCTGCGAGAAAAAATACGCTCAGCTCGTTCAACTAACATCATCACAAGATCTAAAGACCCCTTCTGAACATATCTTTAATCATATCAATTCAAAAACAAAGGTTTTTGCATTTTCCTTAGCCCAATATCAAAGTGGAGCTATGATCCACGAAGTTGGTTTAGTCATTAAAAAATTAAAAGAAAGGGGCATTCTTATTTTTATTGATGCCTGCCAAAGCTTAGGGGTGTTACCCGATCATTATTGGCCCTCTCAAATTGACGGTCTTGTGGGGACAAGCCATAAATGGCTCACATCCCCTGTGGGTGTGGGGTTTTTAGCTCTTGGGCCTGAGCTTATTTTAAAGGCAAAACCCTTATCTTACGGATCAGGCACTTATGGAAGCTGCGATGACACAGTCAATGATATGTGTTACCCAAAAAAATCAGCCCAACGCTTTGAGCCTGGGGCTAAGCAAGTTCTCGAAATTTGTGCTCTTGGCAAATCTATCGAGCTTATTTTAGCGACTGGCGTGAGTAACCTATACACCGAAAGCCTTAGGCTTTCTAGGCTTTTAAAAGAGGGCTTAAGTCAGTTTAAAGGTTCTACACTTCTTAACTCTAATCACGAATCCTTTGATCATCCCATTATTAATTGGACCCCCCCCCCACAGGGCCCCTACACAGCTCAAGCTTTGCAAAATGAATTACTTAAAAATGGGATAAGCACCGCCTTTAGAGCGGGCGGCATTCGCTTTTCCCCTCACGCCTTTAATACCGATCAAGAAATTCATTATACTTTAGACAAACTATCAGAACTTATTTATAAAAAACCTTAGGAGATCCCCCTTTATGAATTCAAAAAAAGTATTAATAACAACAGCCCTGCCCTACGCCAATGGCCCTTTGCATTTAGGTCATATCTTTGAAAACATTATGGCTGATATTTGGTCTCGCTCATTAAAAATGAGTGGTCATGAGGTTTACTTTTTTTGTGCCGATGATACCCATGGTACGCCAATTATGATAGAGGCTCAAAAAAGAGGTATCACTCCCGAAGCCCTTATTAAACAGATTGGAGTTGAGCATAAACACGATTTTGTTGATTTTCAAATTTCTCATACTCATTACTCCTCAACTCATACCGAACAAAACAAACAAATGGCCAATTTGTTTTACAATAAAATGAAGCAAAAAGGTTTAATTCATAAAGTCACCGTCGATCAACTCTACTGTGAACATGATAAAATGTTTTTACCTGACCGCTTTGTTAAAGGCCAATGCCCCAAATGTCATGCGCTTGATCAAAATGGAGATTCTTGCGATATTTGCGGAGCTACTTATACCACTCGCGAGTTAATTGAGCCTTATTGCATTTTGTGCAAAAATAAACCCATTTTATCTAAAACCGAACAACTCGTTTTTAAACTTAATTCATTTCGCGATGATTTAGCCAAATGGTTACCCGAGCATACCGATAAAGGCACCGCCCAAAAAATGTCGTCGTGGTTAAAGTCCGATTTGCGTGATTGGGATATCTCGCGAAATGCCCCTTATTTTGGATTTCCTATTCCCGGAGAAGAAAATAAATTTTTCTATGTTTGGCTAGATGCCCCGATGGGATATATCTCATGCTCAAACGAATTTTTTGAAACTCAAAATGATAGTTATCTCAAAGCTTGGTCGCCTCAAAGTGATTTTGAAATTTATCACTTTATTGGCAAGGATATTATTTACTTTCATACTTTATTTTGGCCAGCACTCCTTAAAACCGCCGAACTAAAAACTCCGAGTCAAGTTTTTGTCCATGGCTTTATTAGTATCAATGGCCAAAAAATGAGCAAATCTAAGGGAACTTTTATAGCGGCCCGGGATTATTTAAATCTGTTACCAGCTGATCATCTTCGCTATTATTTTGCTAGCAAGCTTGGCACAGGACAAGACGATATTGATTTTCATCTCGAAGACTTTGCCTTGCGAACCAACGGAGAGCTTATAGGTAAAATTGTTAATTTGTTTTCTCGAAGTTTTGCCTTAATTAAACATTTTAACGGTGAGCTGGCTATACTGAGCGAATCAGAAAAACAATTACTTAAAGAAAACTCAAAATATCTTGAGCAAACTCAAAAGCACTATCACGATCGCAATTTTCACCTAGCTGTTGATTTAATTCGAGAGTTAACTGATCATGTAAATAAATATTTTGATCAAATGACCCCTTGGAAACTTGTAAAACAAAACCCCGCGGAGGCTCAAAAAGTATTAACTTTAAGTCTTAACAAGGCTTTTCAAATCGCTGTTTTATTAAGTCCTATTTTACCTGATTTAACTGAGCGTATTTTTAACCTCTATCATATCGTTACCCCTGTCACATGGAATGATTTTTTTAGAGTCTTTGAAAATCAAAAGTTAAACAGTTTTGAACCTCTTTTAGGGCGAATTGAACAGGTGTTACTCAATCAATTAATTAAACAACCCCAAAACCAAACCCAAGCGTCTACTGACAAGTCTCAAAATCAGATAAATCAACAACCTTCACCGGCTCGCTCATCAGCTGGTCTTAAGCCAGAAATTGATATTTCAGCCGTTGATGCCCTTGATTTACGAGTGGCCAAAGTGATTGAGGCTAAGTTTGTCGAAGGTGCTGATAAATTAATTTCTATGAGTTTAGACCTAGGCCCTTTAGGCACTCGGCATATTTTTGCAGGCATTCGCCCTGCCTACCCTCAACCCGAAATGTTAATTGGTAAAAATATTATCGTTGTGGCTAATTTAAAACCACGAAAAATGAAATTTGGCTTAAGTGAGGGGATGTCACTTGCCGCAGGCCCTGGGGGTTCTGATTTATGCCTTGTTACTCTACTTGATGATACAAAAGCTAACCCTGGTGATAGCGTTAAATAGTTATGGTAAGCCAGTTGATAGCATAAAAGACTTGCACCCATCACAGGTGATATAAACAATGGCCCATTGATAATTAAATGAAGTTTGAAAACGTAACCTTCAAGAAATACGAATCGGGTATTAAAAGAACTTAAAAAAAATTTATTTTATAGCGAAAGGTAAATAATACCGTCTCGGATGAGCTGATCAGTCTCTGTCTTTAAAAAAGATCGAATAACCATAGCCCTATGATTTTGGCTTTCTTGCTCACCGAGCGGAAAGCTACCATTGGCATTAATCCAAGAAAAATTAGGTTGATTATGAATCACCACAAGTAACACGTTATACGGTATCGAAAAACCTGAAATCGCAACAGTCATTTTATCAACCATCTCAACTGAGTTAGTAATGGCAAAAGAAACCTTTGCCCTAATTTCTCGAAGTGAAATTTGCTCAGGCGTTAGCCCTATGGTAGCAGGTGTTCCTGTGGCAAAATAAACTGATATATACTGACCTTTGAAAGCATCCAGGTTTTGAATTTTAACAGCTGGCAGGGTTATGCTTTGAGCCGTTGCGCCCAATGAAAATAACATAATTAAGGCGCTCATAAAAAATTTAGCTTGAGCGATATTTTTAATAGAGAGTCTTTTTTTTAATCCGATTAATAGTGTCTTCATTTTAAATTCTCCTTAAGTGGTGTCATAATATCCATATCACATTTTTATTAGCTATTCATATGCCAAATATAAAACCAATTGTCCTGTATCTTCAAAATTCATTCCCAGAATTTTACTTTTAACTCCAAATAGCTCAGGTGGCAAAGGTAATGTTCCTGGTATGACTTGCTTTTTTGCAGCCCAATCTTGATTGATTTTTTGAATTTCTTTTTTGACTTCGCTATATATTTTATCTTTAAATAACTTTCCTAACCAAGTCATATCATTTGGATCTACCCAAACCGTATCTGAGTCAATGCGTCTTAGCACAATTTCAACGCCCTGATTATTAGGCATTGGCAACAGCTCTGCAATAACACTTACGCTAAAATCAAACTCATCATCTACAACTAGCTCGGAGGCACCCGATATTGTGCCTTCAGGAACTTTGGCATGAATCCCCACCTTCATTAAAGCCCCCGTCTTTGTCGGGCTTACAGTCAGTCCATCAACTGTTAAGGCTTCTGTAAATTTTAAAAGTTTTCCGCTTCCATCATCAACCTCTTTTAAAAAACCTCTTAAATAGGTGAGCTGCAAAATACGATTTATAAAACCTCTATCAATCGACATTAAAAAATCATATTCTGAAATTTTGAGATCTTTTGCTTTTGGGGCCGATCTGGCTTTTAATGTGGGAGGCATGGTTACCTTACCTAAGGTTGGGTCCTCAATAAAAGTTCCAAGCGTAATCCAAACTCCTTTATTTTGAGATATTTTTTGAAGCCCTAATCCCCAATAAAAAGGCGTTACCAAAGCGCTTTCAGCCCCAGGGGGGAGTAAAACGCTTAAATCCTCAAGAGAGTCAGTGAGTAATTTTTTTGACTGCTCGTTTAAAAATTTTGGTAACTCAGATTGAGCTAGCTTCTCGAAAAACTCAAGGATCTGCTTTTTATAAACAGGGACTGAGTCTTGAATAAGTTGACTGACTCTTTCTTTTTTAAGCTCCATATGCCTTGAACCAATTTGAATAGAAACTTCCGGAAATAAAAGTTGATCATATTTTAATTCCATTTTTGAATCAATAAAGCTGGCCTTCGAATCAAGGGCTTCAAAAATAAGTTTGCCTTTTTGTACGTTAAGCCAAAGTGGAATTTTCATTTTTAAAGGCCCTAAGCCTATTTTTAGATTATCAAACCCGATTTGACCCAAATCTTTTTGGCTGGCGTCTTCTACTCTGATTTTTTGAGCACTTAAATTAACATCACTGGCTTCAATTTCAAAAACCATAATAGCACCTGAGGTTTTACCATAAAATGCCAAAAGACTTTCATCTGTTACCAATGCAAATCGTTTTAAAATAGACGAATAGATAAACTCATCTATTCTGATCTGAGGCTGAAATTGCAATAAGGGCAAAGAGTTAAACCAGGTTTTTAACTCTTTATAAGCGTTTAAAATTTTACCTTTTTTTTCTGGATCAAGCCCCAGCTGATCAATTCCTAAAGCTTCAGATTGATCAAAACTTAACATCGGAAAATACGCATCTGTAACTGAGACCCCAAAATTTTCGATTAACCGCTGAAGGTTATTTTCAAAAAAACCAAAGCCTTTAGGTGTCATATAAATACTGACCCCTGAATTGATCCATTGCTTATCTGGCAAAACGACGGGTTGATTTTTTAATGGGGCCACTCCGTCACTAGCTTGTGCAAAAGACATAGATAACTGAAACAGAGTCAGCATCAACAGATTAAAACTCCATAAAGTGGCTTTTGATATCTTTGATGATAGGGTTAAGGGAACTTTTGAAGTTTTTAAAATTTCTATCATAGATGCACCTTTCAACATAATAGGCCTATTAGGCCTATTAGGCCTACTTATAAAATAAGTTCAAAAAGTAAGTGCAATTAAAAAGCCATAAAATAAGGCCATTGTAGCACCTCAAGGCTAATTAAAATGATTTGAATAAATACAAACTGCAAAAAAGACAAAATTAACGCCGCAATTGAGCCCACCCAATTTAACGGGTCTCCGTTGGGGGGCTCCGTTGGGTCTCCGTTTTTTAGAAGGGGGTGTTTTGTTCAATTATCCACCAGGTCACTTGGAAGGCTCCAAAACCAGTGAGTTCTGTCATAATACCGAGAGTATATAATCATGATAAGAATAATACTCATGGCGAGTATATATACCATGGCGAGAAAATAATAGAATTCATGCTGAAAAAAACAAAGCACAGATCACCTCTATAACGCCAGTATTTATAACTTTTTTTAACGTGAGAAATGGCCATCAATGGCCTCTGCAAGCGTGATGCTGTCCTTTCGCTTGAGGCCTCATGATGGTAACCCGCCGAAGTTCAAAAAGCATTTCACAGATCAAAGTTGAGCCAATCCCTTT
>DYOP01000029.1:0-1591 GCA_020720425.1 Bdellovibrio sp.
CTGAAGCTCAGATTTTAGGTAGTCAAGCCTTTGCGGAGTGGTAGCGGGGTCAGTTAGCTCGGTTATGCGATGGTCGATGTGGTAACTTAATAAATTATTTTCAAGGGCTTCTAGGGCCTTGGCTGCCGAGCGCATCAGGTGAACAAGGTCAAAGCAGTGTCGCCCGTCTTGAATCATGCGGCCGACGCCTTCGAGTTGGCCAATAATTTTGTTAAGCCTTGCAAGTTCGGCTATATTTTTTTGATGATGAGGGTTTATAAAATCATCAGAGGATTTGGAACTTAAAGATTGCGTTTTTATTTTTAATTTTTTTTGAGGTTTTACTTTAATATTATTTTTGGCCATAAATTTTTATTTAATTCCTTCTTAGCTTTTATAAGAGCAAAAACCATATCAGTCCGTTTGGTCAAACACAACTCGCGTCCACATTTCAAGGCCAGAATCATTGTTGTAGTGCATCCAAACCGCTGTGTTATGAGTGATCTGACTAAAATGGCCTTTTTTAAAAGTCGCAACACCGTATTTTTCTGATAAAATTCGTTGAGGTTGAACCCAAAAACCCACCTGTGAGCCGTTTAAAATGGTTTGAAGCTGCCAAAGAGTTACCGTTAAATCTTGAGGGTCAAGCAGTACAGGAAATATCATCGAAAATCTTTGATTTATCACTGAAGCCTCAATATTTGTTATAGTGGGGGGAGGCGTTGAGCACAAAACCTTGGATTGGCTTGCAACAAAATCATGTCTAAACATAAGTTTTAAACCCGATCTATTTTTTATAAATACTTCAACATAACTGGCAACACTTAAAGGGATAGATTTATCAAGCTGGCTTTGACCCTCAATTTTAGGATGAAATAAGTTTTGATCATTTATCGCTTCATCTTGATTAGACACAGCTCCATTTTTATTATTTATCTCAGTCTCTGACTTTAACGTCTCAGCTTTTTGAGGTAATGACGTATTAACAGCTGTCCAATAAGGGTCTTCTGCACAAGCTTCAACAGTTAAATGGGGTAAATGGGGACTGTTCTGATTCTCATTAGGCTCCTGGTCTTGCTCCTGCTGGGGCTGCCGCTGCAGTGAGGACTGCTGTGCCTCTTGTTCGACAATTGCCGATTCTGCCAATAAGTCTTGCTGAGTCGGAAGCTCTCCACTTGGCTCTGTAGTAACCTCTGGGTTTACTTGTTCTAGGGCCATGTTACCATAAAGACTTAAATCTTGTTGGCCATAACTTGCTTTTGAAATAATTAAAATTGCCCCTAAGAGCAAATAACGATTTATATTTTTATACGCATTTTTACTTTTTAATGGCTTTTTTAAAAAAATCATTTTAGCTCCTTTTTTACGGCCCTCTACTTAGACCTTCGGCAAGGTTTTTAAAAACATAAGGCTCTGATAAACAAAAAAGTCCTTGAGTTGCTAAATCTTCGGCCCTGTTAAAAAGTTGCACATTTTTTTGTAGATCTTTGCATTTGTTTTCTAAATCATTCTGTAAACTGTTAACCAGACTGTTAACCAAATCACGATTGGCATCGCCACCAGCGCCGCTGGTCTCGCCGTTGACTGCACCAATGACAGCCCCACCACTCGC
>DYOP01000029.1:1691-3578 GCA_020720425.1 Bdellovibrio sp.
CCACTCGCCCCGCCGCTAGCTCGGCCCGTTAAAAAATGACCATTACGCTGAATATTTTGAGCCGTTTTTAAAAATAATTTAAATTGGTTTAGTGATTCAAAAATATTTAAATTTTTTTGTTTTATTTTTTTGCCAACTTGGGTTGGATAAGGGAGTGTAAAACCATAGAGATCTTCTTCTCTTAGCCATTGACTTGATTGGGCTAACTCAAATGACTGAGTAGGTAACACCCCTACTAATTGACTACTTTCACCATTCGGAAAAAAATAGTAACCTTGAGTTTCAAAAAGAGCGACCTTAGGGTGAGCTGGCCATATTTGACCATCTTGAAAAGTTCCCTTACCAAAAGTGCGTTGTCCCACAATAAGGGCTCGCCCTAAACTTTTAAGGCTTCCGGCTAAAATCTCTGATGCTGAGGCGCTAGCCTGATCAACTAATACGGCCATTTTGTTTTTATAAATAATTGGTTTTGCTTGGCTAAAATAATTACTTTCAATATCTGATTTAAAACCATAAGTGCTAAACACAAGCTGATCGGGCTCGACAAAAAGGCTGAGCACACAATGGGCCTCATCAACACTTCCGCCTGGATTAGCTCTTAAATCAAGCAAAAGAGCCTGACTGTCCCCTTGAATATTTATTTGCTCTAAAGCTGATTGAACATCCTGACAGGTGTTTTTAACAAACTTTTTAATTCGAATTTGCGCTACTTTTGGCAGGAGGGCACCCCTTTGGTTTTGCAAAATAGCCGCTTCACCAATAGAGCCATGAGTCACCACCACGCCTTCAGTTGCCTGCGTGGTAAAATCTGCCTTTTTTGGCCTTAAAGAGCTTGTATCAACCCATGACCAAGTTACATTTTTTTGAGATCTTACAAAGGGATTTAACACCACTTGATAAAGATGCCCGGTTTGATGCGACCTCAGTGTTAAGTGCATTTTTTTATATTCGTACAGTTGTGATTTAATATAATGAACTGTAATATTTTTTGATATGACCCCGTTGAGTGAGATCAAAATATCTTGTTCATTTATAATTTTATTGTTTTGTTCATTAGGCGGCTCTGGACTAGGCCTTATGTGATTATAAACAGCCCACTCCATATTTTTACTTAATCTAAATTGTAGGCCAAAGTAACCCCCTTCGGTTAGAACTTCTTGGGTCATCACTTTATCAAAATACTCGAGTGGAACAATATAGGTATGAGGATCTTTAGATACCGATAAAAATGCATTAATTGCTTTTGCCACCGAAACTGACTTTAAATTTTCAGGACACTCTTGGTAACTTTTATTAAAATCATATTTAATTTGTGTGGCCATTTTTTTGTTAAGCGTTTTTATATTTTTTTTAGAGAGTTGCTTTAATTTATTTCTATCTTTATTTTTTTGCTTATATGTCAGGGCCTTCACATTATTTGAATTATTTGAATTATTTGATTTTACTTTTTGTGCTGGTTCATTATAAGAAATTTGATTTTTTTTAAGCTCAACTAAGGCCCATTTTTCGATGCCGTGATGAGTTGACTTGTTTTGGCAGCTTTGCCCAAACTGATATAAACTATATTGGCAGGCTAAAATCTTTTTTTCAGAACCTGTACAGGATAAAAAATCAGGACCCAAATAGTAACTCAAGTGGGTCAAATTAAGATCTACTTTTTGCCATGCCTCATTAATAGTTAAAACTTTTTTTAGATTTTGGGGGGCCTCAAACTCTATAGCTTGCCCAACAATATGATTTAAATACTCAGAATATAACTGAAGCACAAAAACAAGTATAAACCCCGAAAGGGCTATTTTTTTAAATTGTGTTTTTTGCATAAGCAAAAGGTGGATTGCAAAACCCGCTCCACCCTTTTTATGGTGGGTACCCACTTGACTCAGGCTG
>DYOP01000029.1:3678-5266 GCA_020720425.1 Bdellovibrio sp.
CCGGAGAGCCCAATTGGGTATTGACCGATTTTAACCAATGGGATATTTTTAAAAATGAGGTCTGCATGAAAAAAAAAGTCAAAAATATTAATAGTCCTGAGTTCGTCTCAAAAAAACGAACAAAAGAAATCAGTGATATTTTCAAAGCCCTTCATATTTTCGCGAATCAACCCTACCATGGTGCTGTAGAGTTCAGTAGAGGATTTCAACGAGTATCCCTATACGAATCAGATGGAGTCCTCTACACAACCACTGGACATACCAACGAGTAACTCATGCCAAGTTGGTCTCAAATATTAGAAGAATTACAAAATGAAATAAACGCTGGTAATAAAGCACCATTTGATTCTATTCGCCGAAAGTACCTTAAAGCTCTCTTTAAAAAAAGAAATCGAAATATTATTTGTTATTATTCTGGATGGTTACAAAAACCCGGACTAAGAGGCGTTGAAATAGACGATAATGATAAAAATGCCTTGATGTCGACCATACACAATTTAGATCGTAGCAAGGGGTTGGATTTAATTCTTCATACTCCTGGTGGTCAAGTGGCTGCGACTGAATCATTAGTTGATTATCTCAGAAGAATGTTTGGAACTGATATTGAAGTTTTTATTCCTCAGATTGCAATGTCGGCTGGTACAATGATCGCCTGCTCGGGTTCAGTCATTTATATGGGCAAACAATCTAATCTTGGTCCTATTGATCCTCAGTTTGGCGGACTGCCCGCAAGTGAAGTAATTGAGGAATTTAATCGCGCCGCTGATGAGATTAAGAAAGAACCTTCCAAAATTCCATTATGGCAAGTGATCATCGGAAAATACCATCCGACTTTCATTGGCGAATGCGAACATGCAGTAAAATGGTCAAGAAGCATCGTAAAAGTGTGGCTCAAAACAGGAATGTTTAAAAATACAAAAAACGCCGACAAATATATAAATCACATAGTGAAAACACTCTCAGATCATTCTAAACATAAATCTCATTCTCGACATATTAATATCGATGAATGTAAAAAAATGGGTTTAAAAATTATTGAACTCGAGTCGGATCAGGCCCTACAAGATATGATTTTAACAATTCATCACGCCTATATCCACACCCTAGCAAGCACGACAGCTTTTAAAATTGTTGAGAACCACGATGGGGTTGCTATGGTACAAATGGCCCAGCTGGCTAAATAGACTCAAAAGAATAGATATGATCATTTTTGTTTATTGCAAAAAAGCATTCTTTAGAAATCATTATCTAAGGCCTTTTTGCTAATACGAATTTTTTTAGGTAACCTTGCGTTCATTAATTTAATTCCTTCGGTATCAGTGGGGTTTGCTAAATTAAGTAACTCAGTCTCAAGCCCTAATACCCAAAGAGCAGAAACAAATAACCCAAGGCTAACCGTGGGCTCGCCTTTTTCAAGCGCCATAATCGTAGGAGAAGAAACCTCAACTTTTTTGGCTAACTCTGCAATTGTCCACTGGCGCCTTTTTCTGGCCATACGAAGTTGCTCACCGAGCTGAACTAAAGCAACTTTTGCTTTATTAGGCGTATACATATTTTACCCTCTCATACATACATACATTCATTCATT
>DYOP01000029.1:5366-7740 GCA_020720425.1 Bdellovibrio sp.
CATTCATTCATTTATATTTATCTATCAACTCAACATATATTAAATATACTTTACATCAATTCAGCTTAATGTAAAGCATAGTTAATATAATATTACTATTATTATTTTATTGTTGCTTGAGTCGTAAATGGCCAATCACAGCATTAGAGATTTTAATAAAACTTAAATTTTATTTAGTTTTGCGTTTATAATTAAAATGATAAAAATAGGGAGTCTATTAAATACGTAAAATAAAATGAGGTCACCCATGTGGATCATAACAGGCGCGAGTGGTTTTATCGGCAGTCAAATGATTAGTTACTTAAATCAAATGGGCATAACTCAGATTTTAGCTGTTGATGATATACCCATGAATCAAAGGTCTCAAACCACTCAAGGGTTAAAGATTTTTAAAGAAGTTTATACCCACGATTTATGGAACTACCTTCAAACCCATCAGGCCGAAGCCGTCAAGTGGGTTATCCATATGGGAGCTATTTCATCAACGACCGAAACCGATTGGGAAAAACTTAAAAAACAAAATCTCGATTATACAAAAAAACTTTGGACTTGGTGTAGCCAAAATCAAGTCCCTATGGTTTACGCATCAAGTGCCGCCACCTATGGCGATGGTCAAAAGGGTTACTCAGACGAAACTCACCCTTCGGAACTTAAGGCTTTAAACTTATACGGCGAATCTAAACGCTTATTTGATTTATGGGCCCTTGAGCAAAAAGTAACCCCTCCCCATTGGTATGGACTTAAGTTTTTTAACGTCTACGGCCCAGGTGAGTATCACAAAGAGGCGATGGCTTCGGTCGTGTTTAAAGCTTATCACCAAATTCTTAAAAACGGTTACCTTGAGTTATTTAAGTCTTACAGAGATGACTTTAAAGATGGCGAGCAAATGCGTGATTTTGTTTATGTTAAAGATATCACAAATTGGATTTTTGAGCTGACTCAAAAAAAACCAAAATGCCAAATTTTTAATATGGGTTACGGCACCCCCCGAACATGGCTTGATTTGGGTAACAGTGTTTTTAAAGCTCTTGGGCAAACTCCTGATATTAGTTTTATTGAAATGCCCTTATCTATTAGAGACCAATACCAATATTATACGAAAGCCTCGACCACAAAATGGTTGGCCCAAGGTCTTTCGGCACCCCAATGGGATTTAGAAAATGGCGTGGCTGATTATATCAAAACCCTCCAGGCCAATAAACAAACTGAACAACAACCCTCACAATCAACTGATCAACCACAACTGCAACCGCAAACACAGTTGCAAACACAATCACATCTTCAATCGCAATCGCCTTCTCAACCACAAAAACAACGGTAGCCCACTTTTATGACGATCATCCCTGAACATTTAAAATCGTTCATTATAGATCAAAAAACTCAAAGCTACAGCCCCGTTCAGCAGGCGACTTGGCGTTTTATTTTAAGGTTACTTAAAGACCACTTATCGCAGCACGCTCATCCTTTTTATTGCCAGGGCCTTGAGGCCACGGGGATTACGACCGAGCAAATCCCTCAAATCAGTGATATTTCGGAAAGTTTAAAAAAAGTTGGCTGGCAAGCCGTGGCTGTAAGTGGCTTTATTCCACCTCAGGTTTTTATGGAAATGCAGTCTTTAGGTTTATTACCGATTGCCGCCGAAATGAGGTCATTAGAGCATTTTATGTATACCCCCGCCCCTGATATTGTTCACGAAGCCGCAGGACATGCCCCTATGCTGGCTCTGCCTGAGTATTCCGAATATTTAAGGGCCTATGCCGAGGTTTCTAAAAAAGCGATTCGCTCTTATTTTGATGATCAAATGTATAAAGCCATTCGTCAGCTCAGCGATTTAAAAGAAAACCCCCACTCAACAATTGAGCAAATTAATAGCGCTCAAGAGCAGCTTGAAGCTTTAAACCAGCAAAGCCAAGCTGATAAGAGCGAGTTATCTGAGGCCGCCTACCTGGCCCGAATGAATTGGTGGACCGCTGAATATGGGCTTATTGGCGATCTTGAAAATCCTAAAATTTACGGGGCTGGGTTACTTTCAAGCCTTGGAGAGTCTGAGTCATGCTTAAAACCTGAGGTCAAAAAAATTCCACTCACTTTAGATGCTCTTAATTACGCCTATAATATTACTGAGCCCCAGCCTCAACTTTTTGTTACTCCCGATTTTAATCATCTTAAAGTGTTACTTGAGCAAATGACCCAAACCATGGCCTATAAAACAGGCGGAGTCTCGGCCTTAACTAAAGCCCTAAATTCGAGACTGGTTAATACGGTCCAGCTGTGCAGCGGACTAACAATAAGCGGAATTTTATCAAGCTACAAAGCTAGTCATCCGGCTGACAATCAAACCACTCATCTAAAAGCTAGTCATCAAGCTAGTCAT
>DYOP01000029.1:7840-9658 GCA_020720425.1 Bdellovibrio sp.
TCAAAATCATACTGAGCTTATCGAGTTTATTAAATTTACTGGCCCCTGCCAATTAGGCTACCAAAACATTGTTTTACCTGAACATGGCCCCAGCCGTCACCCTCAAGGGATTAGCTCCCCTTTAGGCGTACCGATTGGTTTTGAAAAACCTCTGACTCGCTATACCCTTTCAGAACTGAGAGAACACGGGATAAGCCTTGGGGCAAATGTTACCCTTAACTGGCCCTCAGGCTATCAGCTGGTGGGTAACCTAAAAAACATATTAACATTTGAGCAAAAAAATTTGATTTTTACTTTTACCCAAGCCACATTGAGTTTTACCAATCCATTGGATCTTAATTACCATGAAATTTTATTTAAACCCGAGTGGGGCGAGTTTGACTTACTTATGGGAACAAAAGTAACCAGCGTTTTTGGAGGTAATTTAAGTTCAGATGGTAACATAAATCAATCAGCCAAAACCCATGCGCAGCAGCAGCCGCACCAGCAACAGAACCAACCGCCACCTCCTCCTACCACAGGTTTTTTGAGTGAACTTAATTCTTTACACCTACAAATAAAACAATGGCGAGATGAATTACTAAACGACACCCCATCTATCCATTCTAAAAGCTTAGTGACCCAAACTTTTAACTTATGGAGCCAAAGCCCCCACCCCAAAGATAAAAAACAGTGGCTATTAACTTTTGAAGTCTATGAGCTGTTACTTATGCTAAAGGCTTCAGACCAATACCTTGAGCCCATCCGAGACACAATTAACCAAATAATTAAAAGTGACAATGCGCTTGGAAATTATATTAAAAAAGCTCTTTTACTGTTAGAGGCAAATAATGATAAATAAAACTCTGGATCAATTTGCTCAGCTTATTGAAATTGTAAAAACCCTACGTGGCCCCACAGGTTGCCCATGGGATAAAGAGCAAACCCAAGAGTCTTTAATCCCCTATATTATCGAAGAATCCTATGAACTCGTCGAAGCGATTGAATCAAAAAATAAAGATTTAATTATCGAAGAGTTGGGTGACCACCTCTACCAAACCATTATTCAAGCTCAGGTGGCTCAAGATGAAAATCAATTTTCTATCTTCGACGTTTTAGCTGAGCTTAATGCCAAACTCTTACGCCGTCACCCCCATGTGTTTGGTAACCCTCAAGTTTTATCTACCGATGAAGTTTTAAAAGAATGGGAAATTATTAAAACTCAAGAAAAGAAAAATAAGCCTAAAAAGACAGAGTCCGATTATTTTTCGCTCCCTCCCCAGTTACCAGCTCTACAAGCCTCGCAAAAAATTGGTGATAAATCTAAAAGAGCCCTTTTTGACTGGGAAAACGCCGATCAAGTTTGGGAAAAAGTTACCGAAGAAATAGCCGAACTTAAACAAGCTCAGAGCCTTAATCTTAGAGGGGATCAAAAAGATTCGATCGAGCACGAAGTGGGTGATTTACTTTTTTCTGTTGTGCAATTAGCTAGACACTTAGGTGTTGATGCCGAATCTGCCCTTAGAAAAACAAATGAGAGATTTAAAAAAAGATTTTATTTTATGCACCAAACCTCAGGCTTAGACTTTGAAACTTTTTTAAAGTTACCCGCCTCTCAAAAAGAGCCCTTTTACAAAGCCGCTAAAAAGCTAACCAGATAAAAAAACTACCGTGTTTATGTAAACATAATTTATGATTACGACATATATGCTGACATTCACCGCTACTGAAGGGTTTAAAGAGGCAAAAAGTTGGTCAATCTCTTTTTTGTTTTTCACTTAATCAACGCAAAGCTTCTTGGCTACGCGGATTTTGGTTTATCTGTAAATTAAAATTTTT
>DYOP01000029.1:9758-10888 GCA_020720425.1 Bdellovibrio sp.
TAAATTAAAATTTTTGAAAGCATCAACTTAATTTTATAAATCCCTTCGGAGATTTGAACCAAAAAATTTGTTAATAAATTTAATTGGATTTTATTTCCTAACTGCTATTTACTCATGCCTAATTATACTAATTAATACTTAAGCTGATTGTAATTTAAAGGGCTTGAAGCCCATAAAGAGGCCTGCCTAAATTGGTAATCAAACGACACTAAATAAATGAGTATCTATTTTTTGCCAATTCAATTTGTTTTACCACAAAGTCTTTAAGGGTAACGCCTTGAGCTTGAAGCTGCTGAGGAATAAATGAGGTAACACTCAGCCCCGGAAGGGTATTTGTTTCGAGGTAATAAATATGACCTTGAGGGTCTAAAATCATATCCGTTCGACTATAGCCATAACAACCTAAGGCTTGATGGGCAGATAAAGCCAATTTTTGGGCTCTTGCCATTTGATCTTGGGTTAAAAGTGCAGGCGTGACTTCTTTAACATTTTTTCCGAGATATTTACCTTCGTAGTCAAAACTTGCTTCTTTTGAAAGTAACACTATCTCAGAAGCTGGCAAAACTTGATTGCCATAAACTCCAACCGTAAGCTCACGGCCTGAAATTTTTTGTTCAACTAAAAACTTTTCAAATCCTTTAAACTCTTTACCTAGCTTAACAATAGACTGGGTTAATTGCTCAGCACTGCTAACAAACATAAGCCCATAGCTTGATCCGCTAGCTATGGGTTTTATCACAATCCCTTGGGTTTTAAATTTTTCATAAAAACTTATGAGTAACTCTTCCCAATTTGAATGGGTTAAATCTAAAGTCATATCTTGAGCCAAAAAAAGCCCCTGCTCTTGTAATTGGTTTATATTTACCTCAGCATGAGTATCCGCAGATGTGCCAAAACCCTGGCTGCTAGTAACATATTGATCTTTTAAATCGCTTTGGCCGCTTAAATACTGTTTAGCTATTTTTTTATCAAATGCTCTTTGGCTTGCTAATGACGAACTGGCCGTAAAATAAATCTGTTTACTCTCTAAAATTTTTTGAAAATCACCATTTTCTGCCTGTCCACCGTGAAGAGCTAAAAATAAAATAAATTTTTTATTACTCAGTTGATCATTGCGATCTGCGGCCTCG
>DYOP01000029.1:10988-13245 GCA_020720425.1 Bdellovibrio sp.
TCTTATTCAACCCAACTTAGCCTCTAATTTCATCAATAAGGGCTTTGTGTAATAAAATTAAATCCCCACTGGTTTTTTTAAGCCTTTGCATTAATGTCATCATAAGGTCTTTCATCAAAGGTACGGCTTCTCGTGGATACTGGTCACAAAAATCATTAAAATCTGTCTGATGCAAAACCATACACTCGACAGCCCCAACACACCTCGCAGAAGCCGACCTTGGCTCTGAAACAATTAAAGCCCCTTCACCAACCGCAGGATTGATATCAGCCGTGAGTCTTGCCACTTTAAATACTTCTCCGCTGGGTGTGATTTTAATAATATCAAGTTCACCTTTAGTTAAAACAAACATTCTTTCGCCTAATTCGCCTTCTTGAATAAGGTACATGCCATCTAAAAATTTTTCGGGTCTCATACGAGATCCTAAAAACGAAATCGACTCATCAGATAAATTTTTAAATAGGGCTACCTTTCTAAGAAGAACCTGACAGTTTATATTTGATCCACTCATACAAAGGCCCCTAAATCTTGAGCCTTATGATCAACAACAATTACAATCGCTAAATGATCTTCGTGTAAAGGAGTGTTTTGAACAGGGGCAAAAATGGGATGATTAAATTTCATATTTTTAACTTCTTTAAGTTTTTCAACTAACTCTTTAATGTTAGGTGTTTTTTCAGCCTCTCTAAGGGCTTTTTCTTTAGCGATAACCGTGTTACCCGAATTAAGTAACAGACCTATAACAAAATGATCGGGATTATTTTTAAAATACCAATTTTTAAGATCTTTCATGGTCTGACCGACTAATGCCTTGGGTATGGGCTCGGTGATTAGCCTTGCATGCCCTTCGGGATCAAGTAACTCATGAAATATCGAAGTCAGCCCTGTTCGAGAAGCGGCTTTAGCTAACATAAGCTGAGAATATTTACGAGAATAAATAACCTCACTCACATGAGCTAAATATAAATACTGGTCCATAGCGGGATCCAAAATTTCAGCAGCCACCAATACACCGCGGGCTATATTATTTAAGGTCATTGCTGTCATGATCGTTCGGGCATCAGCCTCAGTTAATGTAGGCCTTTCACCTTTTGAATTTAAAGACTCATCGGCTAATATTAATATTTTTTGAGCTTTATGCGGAATAACTTTCTTTAGATTATTTTCTAAATAAAAATCCCCATGTTGATGATTGATACTTTTTAACCTTAGGTTACCCCTAAGCTCATCCATTTGCTCAATGGATGCATTATTAATTAAAACGATATCTTTATCTTTTAACTCCGTATTAGAAGTTAAAATATCTAAGAGTAAGGGCTCCATCTCTTCTTTCCAGCCACAGATGATAAAGTGGTTTTTGACTTTTTCAGAATCCAAGACACCCCTCCTTTTATTTAATGACTCTTCTAAAAAAAAGCTCGAAATTCGGGCTGTAATTAAAGCTATCCCTATAACCCCCGACAGCATAAGTAACACCGCAGCCATTCGGCCAAAACCTGTAACAGGATATTTATCACCATAACCAACTGTTAAAACGGTAACAATCCCCCACCACAGGGCATCCCAAATACTTAAAATGTTACTATTAGGATTAGATTTTTCAAAATAAAGTTGCAAAAAAGCATTAACTAGCAACGAAGAAGTCAAAAATAAAAAAACCGATTTAATTGGATTTTCGACACCCCAAAACCAAAGGATATGAATTATTTTTAAAAAATTTTTTTTCACAAAGTTATTATCCTTAAAAATCAACTTTAAGGGTAACAACAAATTAAACGCTCAACCAAAGTCTCACTTCATTAAGATGAGATAAAAACATAAGACTCCATAAAAATAAAATTTTAATGGCTAGCTTTTTTCCGCCCTCACCGTTTAAGCTCCACTGAATATGGGTAATTCCAAAAACTAAGATACTTAATAACAAAAAATGTGTGCTCACTGCCCAGCCAACGATCAAGCCTAGCCCTGATATGATCTGCACTCCTTTGACCGCAGGCATAAACCCTTTTAATTTTTGCCACTCATCTAAAAACTCTTGCATGGGCTTTAAAGGCGCAGGCCAAGCCACCCAATTAAAAACCCCATTGAGCCCTTGAAATAAAAAATACCCTCCAAACGCGATACGAATAAGTAATCGCAAGGCCCCCAATACAAGTAAATCATCAAATATCATATAAACTTTTTTCCTATTCGAAATCTTACAAAGAGACTTCATCAATTAGACATCCCTCAACGAGACATCATGCTACTAAAAAAC
>DYOP01000029.1:13345-14845 GCA_020720425.1 Bdellovibrio sp.
TATCTTCATACTCATATCAATTTTATTTAATTACAGTTAATTACAATTCATTACACCTATTTATCCTAAAAACAATTTTATCCTAAAAACAATTACAGACAAATGTCTAGATTAAACCTCCTAACCCCTTATATTTATATAAAAAAACCAATCTATCTCTTACTCTGGTAACATGAAACCAATTATTGCCATTATGAGTAGAGAAAGCCAATGCGAACTGAGGGGACTGCAAATCGCAAACAACCTAGATGCTAAGCATTTATTTTTTAACTCCGAAAATGACGTGGTTGAAAATAACAACCTCATTCTTGAGGCCTCAATTGTTTTTGTGCCCGTTTCAGATTTGAAAAAAGAAAGCGAAATGAGCGCTCGAGTTCAGGCAATAAAATTTGGTGCGCCTCAGGCGTGGATTGTTGTTTTAGGTGACAAAAAACTTACCCCTGAAGGGGCTATTTTTTTAAAAAAATCAGGAGCTAATATTGTCGTCTCCGAAGAAGATATGATTCAAAGCCTTCAGCCTGAATTTATAACGTCTCAAAAAGTTCATGGCCAATGGTTACCCATTAAAGCGGCCGAGCTAGCAGCCAATAAAGTAGTCCCCTTTGCCTTATATCACTTTATGCCATTAAACCGTAAGTTTATACTTTTTGCTGGAGCCCAAACCCTTTTAGATCAACATAAAATCGAAAAGGCCATGAAAGTAGGAGAAGTTTATTTTCACCGCGAAGATTTAGAGCTATTTCAAAGCTATATTAAAACAAACGAAGACAAATCAGCTTCGGGACTGGTGGCACGCTGTCGCCATGAGTATATGAGCGCTAGCATTCTTTATAAACAGCTGACTTTACATTTAATTGATCAAAGCGAAGGGGCCTCGTTTCAGGCGGGTAAAGAATTATTAGATAGATGTTACCAATTAGCTGATAATTTTGTTATGACCTTAGGGGCCGTAGGTGACTCATGGGCCATAGTTAACAACTCAGGCTTTGATGATTTAACTCCCATTGATCGGGCCCCTGCAATCGGAGCCACCGCTGCACTGCTAAGCCTTTTATTAAATATCGGTAATCCCACTCAGATATTTTTATCAGCACTTTTAGCTGACCTAGGTTTGCTTGATTTACCACCCCGCTGCCTAACTTTACTCAGAAGTGGACAACCCGAGATGTTACCCGAAGAAGATTTAGAAATTTACAAACGCCACCCGATATTAAGTATTAAACGACTCTTAGATAGAAAAATACCTTTAGATGATAAAACCAAGCAAATCATTTTAGCCACTCATGAACGCGTTGATGGCAAAGGTTACCCTAATCAGTTATTGGGTGATAAAATACCTTTAGAGTCGCAAATTATTCAGGTTGCCGAAAAAATGGATAATCTTTTAAAAGTCCAATGGGGTCACCAGCGGATAAACCCTCTCCAATTAAGAAAAGAACTGATTTATCAGTTAAAAACAAAGCAAGAAGTTTCGATTGAGCTGCTCCTTAAAATTGAGCA
>DYOP01000029.1:14945-20394 GCA_020720425.1 Bdellovibrio sp.
TCTATCTGTCTACCAACCTAATACATAGGCAAAAACAAGGGGGGCAACAATGGTCGCATCTGATTCGATAATAAATCGAGGTGTGTCGATGTCTAATTTACCCCATGTTATTTTTTCGTTAGGTACGGCGCCCGAATAAGATCCGTAAGAAGTTGTAGAGTCAGAAATTTGACAAAAATACTTCCATGTTTTTGTTTCTGTTAAACCCATATCCTGATGAAGCATAGGAACCACGCAGATCGGAAAATCCCCGGCAATCCCCCCGCCAATTTGAAAAAAGCCAATATCCGATTTTGCACTTTGTTGAGTGTACCATTTAGAAAAGGTCATCATATATTCAATTCCCGAACCCATCGTTCGAGGATCTTTAATATCCCCTTTTAAACAGTGAGCCGCAAAAATGTTACCTGTTGTTGAATCTTCCCACCCCGGCACAACCATAGGGAGATTTTTTTTGGCTGCGGCTAATAACCAAGAGTCTTTAGGATCAATTTGATAATATTTTTCAAGAGACCCATTAAGTAAAATTTTATAAAAATACTCATGGGGTAAGTAGCGCTCTCCTTTTTTATCGGCCTCTTGCCAAACATCCAAAATTGCTTTTTCAATACGGCGAATTGCCTCTTCTTCGGGGATACAAGTGTCAGTTACCCGGTTTAAATGTCGATCTAATAATTTTTGCTCATCCTGAGGGGTTAACTGTCTCCAGTCAGGGATACGCTCATAGTGATCATGGGCCACTAAATTATAAACATCCTCTTCGAGGTTGGCCCCCGTACAAGAAATCCCATGCACCTTACCCTGACGAATCATGTCGGCAAGACTTACGCCCAGCTCAGCTGAGCTCATAGCTCCTGCTAAAGTCATAAACATAACTCCGCCCTGATCTAAATGTTTATTATAGGCAATAGCTGCATCTTTTAAAGTTGCCGAGTTAAAATGTCTGTAGTTCTTATCTATAAACTGAGAAATAGGACCCATAAATAGCTCTCTCCCTTTTTAAGCTCATTAAAATTATCAGGCTCTATTTATATGTCTTAGCTCTAGAATTAAGACCACATATATTTATTGGAATTTTGCGACGCACAATAGACCTGGCTACCCTTGACCTCGGGCTAGATTATGTCTGTTTTTTTGACAGGACTAAAGACTCTTGAAACAATAAGTTTATGAGTGAATTATACAAAAATGAACCTAGCAAAAATGAACCTAGCAAAATTGATCTTAGCAATAATGATCTTAGCCAGCTTGAGTTTGTCGAGGCATCCAGAGCCATCAGTAACCCTGATGATTTATTAAGCTCGACCCTAAACTCTCTGATTTTACAAAATGAAGATCTCAATGCTAAATATCTAGTCGCCATAAAAAAAAATGCATTCTCTGAAGCCCTCGCCCTATCTGCTCAAAAAAATCTTTCTGAACTTGAAAAAAGAAATTCTATATTAGAAGAACAACTTCTTTTAAGCACCGAAAAAGAAAAGTCCTGGATGAAACGCCTTGAACAGGCCCGAAACAAAATTGCCGAACATACCCCCGCCCAAGAAGAACTCGAAAAAGCAAAAAAACAGATTTTACGTTACCAGCGTTACCAAACTCGAATTAAAAACCAAGTAGCTCCCTACGTTCAGGATCTTAAAAGTTATGCTCATAATTTAAAAAATAAATACTTACAAATTGAACAAAGTTTAACCTTAAAAGACACTCAAATATCCAAAATAAAAGAAGAATTTTTGCAATTAAATGACACTCTCACCCGCGTACAACAGCAAACATCTGAGTACAAAAAACAGCTATTAGAGGCTTATAACAAAGATAAGCAAAGTTTTATTGCTCTGATTGAAGAGTTAAAATTAGACAACAAAGCCCTTCAAGAAAAATCTAAAAATGTGGACCTTGCTTACTTTAGACAAAATGAGCTTGAAAACCAACTTCTTAAAACTCGTCGAGAACTCTCCGAAACCAACGAACAGCTAAAAATAGAACTCTCTTCAAAGTCTCAGGTTCTCGAAAAAACAAGGGTTGAATTGTCTGCCCTTAGTTTTCAAAATCAGGAACTTATTAAACTTCACTCAGCCTGTAAACAAACCAATCATCAACAAGAAATTCAGCTTCAGCAGTTTACAGATCAATTATCTCAATTAAGAATTCAATGGAAAGATAAAATTCAAGATTACGAAAAATTACTCGATCAAAAAAACTCTTTAGACAAAATCAATCAAGATTTAGCTAAAAAATTAAACTCAACCAGCCGCCCCCCTAGGGCCTAACCAAGCCGAAATGGCGTCTGGAATATTGGGATATGTTTTAAATGCTTTTAACCCTAGGCCATTAATAAGTCGTTTAAGCTCGTTTTTTACACCCACAAGGGCAACCTTGTTACCCGATTTTCGGCCCATGTGATCAAGTTCTTTTAATAGGGGGATAAGCCCACTTGAGCCTACAAAACTCATGTGTTCAAGATTAAAGATAATGGGTTTTAAATTAAAATCATTTACACAAACACGCCTTATATGAAAGGCATCTTCAACACCAAATCGGCCCTGGATCTCGATAATATTAGCCTGTCCCAAACCCTTATGAATAACCATACTTAAGCATCCTTTCTAACCCATAATTAAATCGCTCATATAAAAGCAATTTATTTTGGCTCTCTTAACTCAAACAAAAACCCTTTCACTCTTAAATAAAATTCTATCGCATCTAAGCTCATTTGTAATTAAGCTCTATCGTATCAAACTTTGTTCGAATCAAAGTTTTGAGCTTCATACTACATGAGCTTTCTGTTTCTCGAGCTTTGCTTCTCATTTATTTTTGAACCCATTCGTAATGAAAATTCTAATAAATGAAAATTAATTTATTTAAGATAAACTTAATAATGAACTCGGTTATGATTCTAAAAAAATTAACTTTAAATAACATTTTTAGACCATTGTATAGTCAAATTTTTATCACAAGACCCACGCTAAAAGGCGGCTGAAGCTCTTCAAGATTTACCCAAGCCTCCATCCAAGAACTTGTAATTTACGTAAAAGATACGGGGTTAGGTGTTCCAATAAAGATATGCTCGAGTCACATGGTTATCAGGTTATTCCTGCTGAAGATGGAAAAATAGCTAAAGAGATACTGTCAAATAATACGGTAGATCTGGTTTTATCAGACATCCAAATGCCGCAGCTTACGGGTGTTGAGTTACTAACTTGGATTAAAGGTAACCGAGGTCATATCCCTGTTATTTTAATGACCGGATTTTCACACATACTTCAAACAAAACAAGCTGCCGAACTTGGAGCTTCAGGTTTTATACCCAAACCCTTCGAAGAAGAAGAGCTAATTTCTGTAGTAGAAAGCTGTTTAAATAAAAATATTGATTCCAAAATTCAACCAAATACGACATCTAAAGACTCTGATCATTGTTTTTGTCGAGTATCTATTGACGAATTTATTTCCGAAAAAAACAATGAGTGTCCCATATATATAAAATCGGAACTGATAAGTTTATTAAACTTGCCCATTCTGCCGGAAAACTTTCACCAAATAAAATCCAAGAGCTAAAAAAGCATGGACTCACCTTTTTATATATTCACAATGAAGACATGAAAAAGGTTTTAGATTTTAGTTTATCCCTTTCTAGCGTTATTGCCAAATCTGACGCTCTAACTGATGAAAAAAGGCTTAACTTTTGGACCGCCCCCTCAACACTTTATAAGGTTAGCCTTGCGGGTTTGTTTCACGATATTGGCTATAAAGAACTTGATAGGGAACTTATCACCAAAAAAAGAGCCTTACTAACATCTGATGAAATTCATCTTATTGAATCTCATGTTACCCGTGGTAGAGATATTAGACTATCTCTGGCTGGCATACCAGAGGATATTGCTTTGATCGTATACCAACATCATGAGGACTGCCTAGGGCAAGGATACCCAAAACGACTCCTCTTGCTGCAATACAAAAACTAGAAACCTACAAATCAAACAGCTTTGATCCCCAGTTCTTTAAAGCATTAAAAGATCTCTTTGACCAAAAGTAACTCGCAATAAGCCATAAACATAAGTATCTATTCCACGACAAATCGTATTGATTTATTAGATTTCATTCATATGAGTTATCTTTAACACTATAAAACCAGTTCCGAATATAAAAATGAGGCAGAACTACTAATTAGCAAACCATTAAATGAGTTACAAAAAATATTGATTTTATAGGGGGCTAAGAAGCCATCGCGTGATATTCTACAAAATTGACTAACTTTATTTTTTTTGACTCTTCAATCATTCCTGATTGATTATCTAAAATGAAAATACAAAATTGAACGGCTTCCTCCATGACGTTTGATTCATATTCAAGATTCCACATTTCAGCATATAAAGTTATCTTTTTAAATAGCTGATATTTAATTGAAACACAGATCTTTGATTTTTCACCATTGAATATTTTTTGTGACTCAATAAAAATGTTTTCTCGTAAAGTTTTAAAATTTTTTAAGCGAGTCATTTCTAATAGATAAAAGGCCGTGCATAGTTTCATGAATTCTGATTTGTTTAGATTAAAACTTCGAGCATAAAACTCAATCCTACTTGACATCTTTTTAGAAAAAAAAGGCTGAATCTCAATTATACTTTTAGTAAATTGTAAAGCCCATTCATCGATTTGCTTTTGCAGCTTTGGAGAAATGGCCACCTTATTACATATTGAGCAGTGTTCGGCATTAGTTTCAAAAAATTCACGGCCTACTTTAATTTTTGTTTTACCAAAAACTACAGATTTACTTTGGCATGACATACAGTATTTCATAATTTAAACCTCATTGTTATCACGAAGAGATTGAACCTCAAGCTTTAAGGTCCAATCATGAGTAAAATAGCCCTTAAAATAAATTTTTTTAATGGCTCCAAAAATTGCAACTGAATACCTAAACTCGATTATAAATCTTAATCCCAATCCTCCAGTTTTTCTTTGCCGATAAATGCAAGGGTGATTTATTGGTAAATTTAAAATTGGTTTAACAAATTCGTTACCATTAAGATTTGGTTTATCCCCCCGCATCCAAATCTGATACCTCTGTTCAAAGATATAAATTTGAACTCTTTCAAAATGGCTTTTGGCAGATTGAAACTTTTTTATAAACTCATTTTCAGACAGCAAAACCTAACCCTCCTCAATATACTTGTAATGCCGTACATTGTAAAGATTTATTTATTGAAATAGCGGTTGATTTAAAACCTCCTGGATTCAACCCACAAATAAATATTTCTAACAGTGATTACACAGGCATAGAAACGCTTAAACCCCTTTTTTAAAGCAGCAATGTTCTAGGGTTTGCCTAAACAATCATATTAAACTAATCAGCGATGAGTATCCGTTTTTCGCATACCCAATATGAGCACTGATCATAACGAGTTTTCTATTAATAATGCTGATTAATTACACATAAGATCACCTTACTCCC
>DYOP01000029.1:20494-26927 GCA_020720425.1 Bdellovibrio sp.
TCAAACGGACTTAGGTTTGCTATTACATTGTGAGTATAAACAATAAATATGCATTTTTAATTGATCACGAACAATACGTGTTCAATACCTTACTGAAGGGAAGTTCGCAGTTATGATATCTAAAATATTTTTTAAATTTATTTTAGTTATCTATTTACTGTTACCCATAAAATCATTAAGTCAAATTATTTCTCAAAACCCTAAAGACACTTTTGAAAGTGGAGCATTTCCTAGACAGCTTGAACTCATCAGGTCACAAACTCGTGAGTTATCTCAAAAAGATAAAGATACCATTTACGAGCGATCAAAAAATGATCAAATGAGAAATGATTTATTAAGAGTCGCTGTTATTGATTCAGGTGTTGATATTGCCCACCCCGATTTAATTTCACAAATTGAATACCGAATTGAAGAAGGAAAACTAAAAGGCGCAGGTTATGATATTATGGGCCAGGGCCCTTCGGCCTCTCATGTTTATGTGGACCCAACCTTATTTGCTTTTGGCGCTGAAGATGTTAGAGAGGGAAAAATTATTAACCCTAACCAAAGCCCCCTTCACTTACTAAAGTCAGTTAATGACCGATTTACAGAGCTGTTACTTAGCTCTATTCATAATGACCAACTTTTAAAACAAAGTTTATTTAAAAATTTAACAAAAGATAATGTAAATATATTATCTTTTTATCCTCTGAAGTTTTCTTTCTCAAAAATCTTAAAGGCCTATCATGATAATTTAAAAAATCATTTAGTGTTTGGGCCAGATGACATAAATAAAAGTCTTATTCCAAGCGAGCTTAAAGATGGATGGATCATCAAATTTGCTGACCCATTATTTTCATTGCCGGCATTAAATGCCATACACAAAATTCAGCATTCAGATCGATTAATAAATATACTCACCATGGTTTTAAATAAAATTGATGCTGAATTTTTACTTAATAAAAACATTAAACAAGTACATTTATTTTTAGAAAGCCATGGGTTAAACAAAAACGAAAAATCAGCTTTTTCAGTTATCGGCAACGCAATGAAATTTGTTGTTTGGGGGCCTTCGGCGTTTGACCCCTTGCTCATTTTAGAAAATCTTATGGTTACCAACAAAGAGCTTCAAGGGCTAAAGCTAGAAAATGCTTTTAAAGATCTAACCGAGCAAATCCGCAAGCAAACCCTGATCGCGATTGAACAAAATACTGAATTAAGCAAAAAAGGGCGCTCAATTCTTGAAAGTGACTTAGCCGAGTTAGATCGCCTCGCTCAACTAGGAAGCACCCTTGATCAAATTAAAAGCGACCCTAAAAAATATAACGAACTTAGATCTAAAATGCGCCGGTTTACTTACAGAACACAGCACCCCTACTTAGACTTAAGTGGTAACAAAAACCTTCACGGCACTCATGTGGCTGGAATCATAGCCAAACAAAATAAAAATATCCGAATCATACCCTTTCGCATGATGACTGGAGCGTCGCTCTATTCTGATGAAAGAAACTTTGAAATAATAGAAAAAGTTGCTCTTAATTTTTCGGAGTGGGTTAAATTGCCAATTATTCAAGAGCTAATCAGGCAAATGCTAGCTGATGAGTATCCTGAATTAAAAATTAGTCCCGAAACATTTGACTCAGAGCTATTAAGTTATCTTAAGAATAAGAGCTCTCTTATTACATTTTTTAATGAACTGTTAATAACAATAAATAAAGTAGGTTATGAAAAAATCAAAATAGCTAATATCTCATTAGGTGGAAGTTCAATTTCAGACATCCAACAATCTCAAAGATCATTTTTAAATGATCTTTTAAGTGAGTTTATGAGATATGAGCTTGGAACTACAATTCAAAAAAATGCATCAAAAACACTATTCATTATTGCCCTAGGTAATGATTCAGGCTGGATTGATGGTGTTACTAAATCAATTTTTCCGGCAGGGATTACTTCTCCTAGGTTATATAAAATTGCTAATGAACTTAAAATAAAACATGTCCCCAATAATGCAATTAAAAATGTTCTTGCTGTCTCGAGCATCAGTACAACTGGAAAAACCTCTTCATTTACTAATATCATTTTAGACCCACTGCTACCTCAAATTTTTTCGACCGGAGAAAATATTATGTCTCCTGTTCCCAGAAAAGACACAAGCTTTTCCGAACCTATTTTGCAAAAAGAACTCAAAGTTAATAATGTTTTACCATTTCTTACACACCACTATAAAATCAAACCTAACGAGCAACAGCAAAATTTAGGCAACACTAACCGCTGGGAAGCTATTTTATTGACCCAATCCTTGGTTAGCCTTTCTGTAAACTTAACCAATATGGTTCATGTCCAAGGTCCTATTGATCGGGCTCCTTTATCTGGCACCTCAATGGCGGCGCCTACAGTTACCGGAGTAATTGCGGATTTTATAATCAGCAAAATGGCTAAAGATAATATCCCCATGGACCATGTCTACTTTCACCCAAGTCTAAGACCTGGGGCTTTGATCAATCAGGTGCAAAGTCTTTCAAAAACAAATTCTATGCCCTCAATTATTACTGTCAAAATGCTTGTTGATGGAATAAAAACTTGGACCCAATCTGATAATCAAAAAAAAGCCCAACTGACGGCAAAACAACTTTTTAATCCTCAAACAAAAATGTGCAGCCAAGTTTTACTCACTCCCTAGTATTAAGAAGATCCGTCCATAGAATGTCTCTCTTACCTACTCAATTGTTCTAAAAAAGTAACTCTACCCTATATCAAGATAATTGAGTCCTTGATTTTTTTTATTCCAAAAATTCTTAATGCTCTGATTTTTAGGCGACTCTAGTTTTGGATCTTGTTTTAAAAGCTCTAAAGCCGCTGCCCTTGCCTTTTCGAGGTAAATGGCATCTTTAACTAAATCTGCGTATCGAAACCCAAAAGCACCGGCTTGCCTTGTCCCTAAAAACTCGCCTGGCCCCCTGAGTTCAAGATCAGCTTCTGAAATCTTAAACCCATCTTGAGTGCTTTCCATTACTGATAAGCGGTACTTTCCCTCTTCACTCAGGGCATAACCGGCCATAAGGACACAGTAACTTTTTTGGTCACCTCGTCCCACGCGGCCCCTTAACTGATGAAGTTGAGAAAGCCCAAACCTTTCGGCATGTTCAATAATCATAAGGGTCGCATTAGGAACATCTACCCCCACTTCAATAACTGTGGTCGAAACTAAAACATCGAATTCATGATTTTGAAACTGATTCATGATTTGTTCTTTTTCAATTGATTTCATTTTACCATGCAAAAGCCCAAAACGAACATCTAAATATTGCGACTTTAAATTTTCAAACTCTTGAAGAGCATTTTTTAAATCCAATTTTTCAGACTCTTCTATAAGGGGATAAACGACATAGGCTTGGCGACCCCTTTTTACTTCTTCTTGCATAAAATTAAAAACTTTTTCTCTTTTTGGGTAACCCACCGAATGGGTTTGAATAGGTAAACGGCCTTTGGGCAATTCATTTACAACGGAAACATCTAAATCCCCATATAAAGTCAGTGCTAAAGTTCTAGGAATAGGGGTTGCTGTCATAACTAAAAAGTGAGGTTCAACAATTGATTTTAATTTTAACTTGGCTCTTTGATGAACCCCAAAACGATGTTGCTCATCTATTATAATCAGACCTAAATTTTTAAATACGACATCATCTTCGATCAAAGCATGAGTGCCGATAAGTAACTTAATCTCACCTTGGCTGAGCCTTTGAATAATTTCAGTTTTTTGCTTTTGCGTGGCCTTTGAAGTTAAGATTTCAATTTCACTTTGATCAAGAGCCATTCGGGGGAGTAACTTAAGGGCATTTTTTAAATGCTGCTGAGCGAGTATCTCGGTTGGCGCCATAAGAGCCACTTGGTAACCATTTTGTATAACTAAAAAAGCGCTTAAAAATGCCAATATGGTTTTACCCGAACCCACATCGCCTTGTACAAGTCGGCTCATAACATAACCCGATTTTAAATCGTTACTTATTTCATGAAAAACTCTGACTTGGGCTGAGGTTAGAACAAATGGCAAATGAGCTTGGACTTTTTCAACTAAATCAATATCTGATTTAATAACTAAGCCTGCTTGAGATTTTTGATTGTTTTTTTTAATTAATATACCAAGTTCAAACCAAAAAAAATCTTCAAAAATAAATCGTTTTTGCCCAGGAACCTGTCTTTGTAAATAAAAGGGAGCCCATTGTTTTTGGGGCTTATGTATTTGCTCATAAGCCTCTTTAAGTGTTGGCAACTGGTTTTTTTCTAAAAAATCATCTGAAAAATACTCATGCCATTCGGATGTGTCTAAATCCTCAAGGGCTGTTAAAATAAGTTTGTGAATTTTAGCACTCGATAAATTATCAATTTCTGGATAAATAGGGATAACTAAATCTGAAGATCCTGCACTTGCACTTGCACTGGCACTGGCACTAGCTCTGGCGCTAGCCCCTATCGTGGCATCACCATCATAGGCTCTACCTAGGTCCTCCTGCACTTGCTCCTGCCCCTGCTCCTGCGCCTTTGCCTGAGCGGGCACCTGGATTAACTCATCCTCCTGAAGCAATCTAATTTGAGGATGATGAAATTCAACCTGCCCCTTATACATGATAGGTTTTCCGATAACCCTAACCAATGTATAAGGTTTAAAGGCATCTAAGTAACCTTTATAAGGAAGCTTAAAAAACTTACAATTAATACTCCCTTTTGGGTCTTTAACTAATACTTGGTATAATTTTTTTCCACTTCTCCCCAGTGGGATAACTTGCACCTTAACCACTGACGCTCGAATCGAAACAAGTTCATTAGGTTTAATTTGGTCAATCGTAAGCGAGTTTTTTTGATCCTCATAAATCCGAGGAAAATATCCTAAAAGGTCTTCAACTGATTTAATTTCTTTTTTTTTAAAAATTTCTGCTAACTTTGGTCCAACTCCTTTTATATACTGAATAGGAGTTAAAAAAGTGAGTTTTTTTGTAAATGTTGCATTCATTTTAATTTATTTTATTTAGCCCTAAAGTTTATTAAAAGTCTACCGAACAAGTCCAAGTATGCAAGCAACTTCTGATAAATCTATAAATGAATATTTTAAAATTCGTATTGACACATTACGGGCTGAGTTACCCATTCCCTTTGATTTATTTTTTAAAACTACAGCTCATATGGTTACTTATCTTAGAGCGGGGGATCATCTTAACGCTGAAAAATTTAAAACCCTGCTTTTAAAAGATTCAGGTCAGCATTTTTATTTACTTGAATCAGACCGTTGGGCTTATCGCCATTTTATGAAAGAGCAAATTCAAATTGGCTCACTCAGTTCATCCGAAAAGGCCCACCTTTTAAGAGCCTCAGCCCTTGGTTTTATCGAAGAAATGTTTGAACAGCCCGATGTCCATAAGGCCCTTGATGACGCAAAACCCTTAATTCAGGATTTTGTTGATGTGATGGAGTCTGACCCTGCGACCATGGCCGATTTAATTTCGCTATCAAGTCATGATTTTTATACTTATAATCACTCTTTAGATGTTTCTATTTACTCTTTAGCCCTAGCAAAAACATTAGGATTTGACAGACCCCACCTTGAAGAGCTGGGTCTTGGAGCCCTATTTCATGATATCGGAAAACGTCTTGTTAAGCTTGAAATTTTGCTTAAACAAGGAGCTCTTGATGAGCCCGAATGGGATCAAATGCAACGTCACCCCCAATTTGGACTCGAAATTTTAGTAACAAAACCCAATATTACCCCTGGAATTATTGCCGCCTGTTTTGAACATCACGAGTCTTGGGCGGGCAACGGTTACCCACAAAAACTAGCAGGTGATGAAATTCATCCGTATGGGCGAATTATTGCCATCACCGATACATTTGATGCCATGACCACCAAAAGATCATACAATACACCTATGACTCCCCAAGCCTCTTTAGAAATGATGCGCGATAAGCTTAAAGGTCGATATGATCCTGAAATGATCAAAGCTATGACTCATGTTTTATTTACACAACTAACTTAACAAGCCAAATCTACAAAATTCAATTTTTAGTCAATTAATTGGCTCTCTGTTTTTTAGAAAGGGGTGTAATTTGTGCAATTATCCACCAAGTCACTTGGAAGGCTCTAAAACACAGTGAGTTGTCTCAACATACCGAGAGTTTATACTCATCACGAGAGCTTAATAGAGTTAGTTTATGCTAAAAAAGCTTTTCACAGATCAAAGATGAGCTAATCCTTTAATCCTTGAGGCACGGCCTTCCTGGCCTCTGCAAGCGTTACGCTTACGCTATCCATGCGCTTGAGGCCTCTTGATGGGTAACCCGCCGAAGTTCAAAAAGCTTTTCACAGATTAAATTTTGACAGATCAAAGTTGAGCCAATCCCTTTATCCTTGAGGCACGGCCCTCCATGGCCTCTGCAAGCGTTATGCTGTCCATGCGCTTGAGGC
>DYOP01000108.1 GCA_020720425.1 Bdellovibrio sp.
CAACTCACTGGTTTTGGAGCCTTCTAAGTGACTTGGCACAAAACACCCCCTTCTAGAAAACGGAGACACTTGTTCATCTGATACAATCATTGCAAAAGCGGGTTTTTTTTTAGCCCTATTTTGCTACTTACGATAATACTGAGAGCGAATAACCGTTGGCAAATCTTCGGCAATCACCCTGATCTGCCCATTTGAAGTAACAGGGCCATGCTTTTTTAAATAATTTCTAACCGCCCCATGAGCATCAACTTTATAGTCTTTTGAGTTTTTAATATTCGGAATTCGGCAAACTTTATTTACGGGGTCACCCTCTCTTACACAGGCTGCAACCGTATAAACTTTATCTAGTTTAAGAGGACGACCTCCCACTAAGATCTCTTGAACCCTTTTACCCGCAGGGGCGCCCGCTTTAAAGCGCAAAGTCATTCCTGAGGGCCTTGGAAGCCAGCCCCCAAATAACTTTCGAGCATCGGCCGAGTAAACATTTTCTATTTCTTTTTCCCACCATTCTAAAAGCTGGGCTCCGGTCACTTCTCCAGATCTTAACTGATTATTGATCGGGTAAATCAAATGAAGATCTTTTTCAAAAATGGGTCCCGGTGCTATGGGTGAGGCAAAACGAAATCCATTAGATAATCCAATATCTGCCCCAGTCGCTTCTTTAATGGCATCAGCTAGCATCATATCCATAGAGGTTTGGTTAACTTCGTATCTAAAAATAGGATCTTTAGCCTGACCAATAATTTTATTTAATGTTTTTTTATAAGGCTTCTGAACGAGATCAGCAATTTTTTTAAGTTCAGTATCTTCTTTAAATTTATCGGCTCGAAGCTCAATAAGCTCCCACTTTTTATCTGTTACTTTGTTATTTTTTACAGTGAGTTCAATTTTTCCTAAAAAAGAAGCAAAAGATCCAGGCTCAACCACCCAATGATTTTTAACAATAGGGGTATAAGTCCGCTCATGGGTATCTCCCGAAAGGTGAAGATCTACATCTTTAATACGGCTCGAAAGTTCAACGGCTTTAGGTAACCCAATATGAGTGAGTAACACGATTAGATCAGCTTTTTTATTTTTACGAATTTCATTTACAATAGGCTGTAAAACCTCATCGCCTTTATAAGTAAACCCTTTTGAGTAACTGGGGGGTTGTCTTAAAGGCACATCGGGATCGGTGTAACCAATAATGGCAATTTTAATTCCCTTTTTTTCAAAAATTTTATAGGGTTCAAAAATAAGCTTTCCCGTTTTTTCATCAAAAACATTGGCAGCAATTAGGGGATAGTTAATTTTACTTGCAAATCCTTTAAGTACATCAACCCCATAAACCACTTCCCAGTTACCCGGTATCGCCATATCAATTTGCATTTTATTTAAAATAGGAACTAAGGCTTGCCCCTTTGATAAAACCGCGGGGCCTGAACCCTGAATGGTATCACCCGCATCCATAAATAAAAACCCGTCTGGGTTTTCAGCTCTTAAAGCAAGAGCTGCCGCATGCATCCGTGGGTAACCACCGGCTAAAGCCAGCTCTTCGGCAGAGCCATCTTCTTTCCAAAAAAGTTCGATATGCTCATCAATTTGAGCGTGACTATCAGCAAAATAAACAAGCGTAATTTTTTTACTTTCTTCAGCCCCTGCGAGGGCTCTTGCGCCGGCTCCTATTCCGGCCCATGCTCCTAAACAGATGGTTTGTAACAAAAAAACAGCTAAAGCTACTTTTTTTAAAAATATTCGGCTCATTATACACTCCTTTTTATAAATAATAAAACACTCTATGCTTATTCGCTCTATACTTAATCATACTATATAATCAAACTACAATTAAGCACTCCATACTTAATCACACACCTAAACTTCTCCTTCGGCAAGTGGCTTGTTTAAATAAGTTGATATGCGTTTTAGGAAATGTTTTTTGTTCTAACTCAATGGGGAGGAGGCTTTATACTTTTATTTTCTAAGGCTCGGCCATCCATGGCCTCTGCAAGCGTAAGGCAATCCTTGCGCTTGAGGCCTCAGAAAATTAAAGTATAAAGCCACTCCCCACTGAGCCCCCCATTTACTAATTTTTGATGATTATATCAGATTATTTTTGAAAAAGCTGACAGGCCTACCAATGCCAATGTCTTGTTTAACTTAAACTGTCCCCTATCCTAGCAAATTACTGAACAGCTAAAAACAGCATAAAAAAAGATAGAAAGTTCTAACCTTATATTTTTGGACCTCAAGCGCAAGGATTGCCTTACGCTTGCAGAGGCCATGTAGTTACCCAATAGGATATGGGACATACTCCGTCCACTGTCTCAGTCAAGCCTTAAGAAGCCACACTTAGCTTAAGCGTTGGGTTTAACTTTCCAAGGTATTTTATCAGTCGATCCACCGTCAGCTTGTCAATACGGTAACGTACAATTTCGCTAATGCGTGATTCACTTACATCTAATCGCGCAGCAAGATCACGCTGCGAAAGATCGTGAGCTACACAATATTTAACAACTTCCCCGCACAATGCATATTTGAAACGGTCTAGGGGAACTGAATGAGAAGAAAGAGAAGCTGACCCTTTGGCTTTTAATAATTTCCTATCAACTATTTTTAATTCAGCTTCGCTAGGCCAATTTACTTTTTTATTTACGATTTTATTTGCTGACATTTTTCCTCCTAAATGCGTTTCTTACTCCAAGAAAAGATTCATCAGGTGGTATTAACCAGATCAGGCGATACCATTTTCCATCAAACTCCCAGGGATCATTAACAAAATACCTAAAACCTGATTCGCTTATGGTTTCAGGTAAAAATATTCGATTTTCTAATCCTTTTACTAACCCCAAAATAATCCCATCACTCATACTCATTTTATGTTTAGTTTCGTAGTGAGCATCAATCAAAATACGATTAAACCTAATGTTATTAACAACAATACTGAGTTTATATGATCGAATATTATTCACTCTTTTAAGTTACTACAGCTTGCAGAATTCTGCAAGCTGTAGTTTATTAGCCTATCCTTTAAAATTATAGTTTCTTTGCTATTTGCGAAATGTTTTTGGGGCAGCAGACAGGCTTTACCATTTAGGCTTGTCTCATGCTTAACTAAAACTGTCTCTTATCCTAACAAATGACTGAATAGCCTAAAACAGCTTAGAACATATTAAGTGTTTTCAACGATCCTTGTTGGCCCACTTACGATCACTGAGCACTTAAACTGAATCGCAATAAACAGCATAAAAAAAGATAGAAAGTTCTAACCTTATATTTTTGGACCTCAAGCGCAAGGATTGCCTTTCGCTTGCAGAGGCCATGGATGGCCGTGTCCAAAAATATAAGGTTAGAACTTTCTATCTTTTTTTATGCGTTGGAAGTAAAAAAATTCAATTTTACTTAAAGTCAGGTAACTCTACAAAAGCCCCTCAGGACTGCTTTTATGTTGGCAGAAGAATGTTGAATTACTAAAAAAAAGTTAAAGATTAGAGATTTTAAAAAAAACCTACCTTAAATTAAGGTAGGTTTTAATTTTAGATTCATTCAGTTACTAATCTACAAACTAGTTACCAAGTTATAATCATTTGCCATGTTATAACGAGTTACCAGGTCTAGCCCAATTAACCACTTTATAAACTGTGACTAGTTAACATCCTTAAAGTCGGCATCAATCACATCATCTTGTGCCCCAGATGGCTGACCCTGTTCTGGGCCTCCATTAGCTGCGCCTGACCCTCCAGGATTGCCGCCACCAGCCGAAGCCTTTTGATACATCTCCTGAGTAAATGCCTGAGATTTAGTTTGCAGAGTTTCAAAGGCCGTTTTCAACTGCTCAAGACTTGCCGATTTATTGTCAATGACTGTTTTGGCTTGAGTTGTGGCTTCAACAATACTTGCTTTTTGAGCTTCGGTAACATCTTTAGCCTCGGTAACAAGTTTTTCAGTTTGATAAATAAGATTATCTAAATTGTTTCGAGCTGAAACTTCTTCCTGACGTTGCTCATCTTCTTTGCGGTGCAATTCAGCATCATCAACTGCTTTTTTAATCTCAGATTCAGATAAGCCCGACTGAGAAGTAATTTTAATTTGTTGAGATTTCCCATTTGAATTATCTTTTGCTGAAACACTTAAAATTCCGTTGGCATCAATATCAAAGGTCACTTCAATTTGAGGCACTCCGCGAGGTGCGGGGGCAATACCCAAAAGCTCAAATCGACCCAAAGTTTTATTGTCTTGTGACATTTTTCTTTCGCCCTGCAAGACATGAATATCCACTGCGGGCTGACTATCAGCTGCGGTCGAAAATACTTGAGATTTTTTAGCCGGAATCGTGGTATTTCGAGGAATCAAAGTCGTCATAACTCCACCAAGAGTTTCGATACCCAAAGATAAAGGAGTTACATCTAAAAGTAACATATCTTTTACATCACCCTTTAAAATTGCACCTTGAATAGCGGCTCCAATGGCTACGACCTCATCAGGGTTAACCGTCTTATTGGGCTCTTTACCAAAAAACTCTTTAACTCGTTTTTGAATCATAGGGATTCGGGTTGAACCACCCACTAAGATAACTTCATCAATAGCTGCGGTCGTTAAACCCGCATCTTGAAGAGCTTTTTTACAAGGCTCTAAAGATCTTTCTACAAGATCAGTTACCATTTGTTCAAATTTGGCACGAGATAATCTAAGTTGTAAATGCTTAGGACCCGTTTGATCGGCAGTAATAAATGGTAAATTAATTTCTG
>DYOP01000109.1 GCA_020720425.1 Bdellovibrio sp.
AGGAAACCGCCGGATACGTTAAGTATGTCCGGTGGTGTGGGAGGACGGCAGAGGTCACCCGATTACCCACAATTTTTTCGGCTACGAAAAATCAATAACTTACGCGACACCATTTTTAGGGCAAATCCACCAGCAAGCACGAAAATCAATGGGTTACGACAGGGTAAGAAAAATCCGTAAAAACGGCTAAGCCATTGATTTATAATGCCATGTATGACTTGTGGGTAATCATGTGGGCAGAGGTGACTCTGCCTCCGACCCAATCATGAGCTATAAATCCTTTTTAAATTATTTCTACTTTGCACAACATAATGATTATTCTCATCTAACAGATACTCTCTAATTTCTAAAGCCCGTTGATATAAAGGCAATGCCGACGCATAATCATTTTGCGATGAGATATACAAAGCCGCTAAATTATTCAGACAACAGGCAACATCCAGATGATTTTTTCCTAATAAATCTTCCGTTGTTTTTAGTACCAAGCGTGATAAAGGTAATGCTGAAATAACTTCTCCCTTTATTTGATGACGTGCTATTTCATTGTTTCTTGAAATAAGCTCTTGCGGTTCAGTACCATAAATTCGACTTTCCATTTCCCTGGACTGTTGTCGAAAAACATTTGCTTTATCTGTTTCGCCTTGCGCTTTATAGACACTGGCTAAATCGCTCAAACTTTGCGCCACTTTAAGATGGTTTTCTCCGAGTAACAGTTTTCTTATAGCTAAAGCTTGTTCAAATAAACTCAAAGCTTCAGAATAATCCTTTTGGTCTTGATAAAACGAAGCTAAATTGCTAAGGCTATAAGCAACCATGACATGATTTTCGCCATAAATCTGCTTTATGATTTGCAAAGCCCGCTTAAATGCGGTTAAGGCTTTATCGTGTTCGCCTAAATCGGCATACACTGAGGCTAGAAAGTCGAAATTTCCGGCAATTTTAGGGTGAGACGGATCGAGTAAATGTTCTTTGATGGCTAACGATTCTTGTGCTAAAGCCACTGCTTCAGCAAAAGAATCTTGCTCAGGATAATCGCTATAAAGTGTGGCTAATTTATCAAGGCAAGCAGCAGTGCTAAGATGCTCTGTGCCTAATGCCTGTTCTGCAATGGCTAACGCACGTTTAGATAAACCAATAGCGGAGTGAAAATCGCCTTGAGTTTCATAGAGGCTTGCTAATCCATTCAGGCTTTCCGCTACTTCAGGGTGGTTTTCTCCAAGAAGGCATTCACGCATTTCTAAGGCTTTTTGGAAAAATAGCAACGTATTCACATAATCGTGTTGTGCATAATAGAGTTCTGCCAAGTATTGAAAACTATTAGCAACTGCCGGATGATCTTCACCGACTATTTTTTGATGAATGGCTAAGGCGCGTTGATATAAAGTAAGAGCGTTGGCATAACAGGTGTAATCAAAAGCGTGTATGGCAATGGTTTTATAGAGATCAGCCAGATGTTCACAACTGACAGCAACAATACTGTGCTCTGTGCCATAAAGTTGTTCGTTAATGGCTAGTGCGGTTTGGTATAAGGTTAAGGCTTCGAGGTAATCGGCTTTGACGGTGTGGAAATAAGCGGCGGTTTTGTTAATGATATTAACGGCGTTGTCGGTTTTGATTTGAAATTGATTAATTTGCTGATAGGCGGCGGTTGTGCTTAATAGTAATTCTTCGCAGGTTGTCCAATTTTAAAAATTATCAGAATTTGGAAAAGCTATATTAACGCGATTAACAACTTTTTCAGCGCGTTCAAACCATGATATTTCCTTCAAATTCATTTTAAGTACGCTTTTAGTTTTTCTAGATTTTCTTTAACTGCTTTAGTATTTTGATGATTTTGTCCAAATGCTGCTTCAAAAATAGCTAAACTTCTACAATAAAAAAATTCTGCTTGCTCATATTTATTTTGTTTCTGATAAATGTTGGCTACATTACTTAATGAGAAAGCAATGCTAGGATGATATTTGTTTAGTATTTTTTCTTTTATAGCTAATGAAAACAAGTACAAATATAGTGATTGATTGTAACTTGATTGTGCATTATTATGATAATCAATTTTGTTAAAGTTTTTAGTAAAAACAGGGTGTCCACATTTTAGTGCTTTATCCCAAATATCTAATATTTCTTCTGGCAACTGCAATATCCCAGTATTATTAACAGGTTCTGAGTGATGTGTATTATCTGTAGCCGTCCACTCTAGTAGATCATAAACTTTTGACCTGGTTTCTATTCCAACTTGGTATACAGGAAAAAATGATGAATATGATGCCTTACTACTAAGATAAAAAGCTGCTTTGTCTAATAATAACACAGCTATTTCAGTTTCAATTTTAAATCTAATAATTTGTTCATAAGTGGAAATTGCGTTTAATATTAACTCTTCACATAAACCCCAATTTTCAAAATCAGGACTAGGAAAAGCGGTATTAACTCTATTAACAATATTCTCTGCGCGTTTATGCCACTTTATTTTCCTATCCATAAATGTATTTTTGTAGTTGTTTTAGGTTTTTTCTTGTAAGTTCTGTTGTCGGATGATTATAACCTAGACTTTTTTCTAAAATGGCTAAACTTCTTTGTAATAAAGGCAGAGCTTGGGCATATTTACTTTGTGAACAATAAAGCACTGCAATATTATTTAAACTAGTAGCAATAAGAGCATGGTTTTTACCCAAAGTTTTTTCTTGAATTACCAGGCTTTTTTGAAATAGAATTTCCGCTTGATTATAATCCCCATGTTCAAAATATAATGTTGCCAAATTATTTAAACTTTCAGTAATATCAGGATGCTCTTCTCCTAATATTTTCTTTCTAATCTCTAAACTTCTTTCATATAAAGGTTTTGCTTTAGTATATTCGTGTTGAGAACGGTAAAGTTCGCCTAAACTGTTCAAAGTTTCAGCCACATCACGATGCTCTTTTCCTAAAAATTTTTCTCTAATTTCCAAACTTTTTTGGTATAAAGGCTCTGCTTGCTTACACTTTTTTTGTGCATAATAAAGTAATCCTAAATTATGTAGGCTTTGGGCAACAAGAGGATGAGTATTATTTAAATACTTTTTTCTAACTTCTAAACTTCTTAAAAATAAGGATTCTGCTTTAGAATAATTGCCTTGTGCACGATAAAGTAGTGCCAAATTATTTAGAGTGTCAGCCATACGCAACTGGTTATTACTGGTTGTTTTTTCCTCTATGTTTAAACTTCTTTGGTATAAAGATTCAGCTTGCTTGAGTTTCGTTTGTGTACCATAGATTGCAGCTAATCCATTTAAATTTTGAATAATGCTTGGGTGTTCTTTACCAAAAATATATTCTTTGATAATTAAACCTTTCTCATATAATGGTATAGCCTGTGTATATTTACCTTGTTCATAGTAAATTCCAGCAAGATTACTTAAACTTTCTGCAATATCAGGAGAATTTTTAGCAAGATATTTTTTTCTAATTTCTAAACTTTTTTCACAAAAGGACTCAGCCTTTATATATTCGTTTTTTTGCGTAAAGTAAATACAAACTCTATTTAACAATAGAGCTGATTTTTCTGTTCCGATTTCAAATTTACTAATCTGCTCGCAGGCCACTGTTGCGCTTAATATTAATTCCTCACATGAATTCCAGCTTTCAAATTTAGGTTCTGGAAAAACCTTAGATACTCGATTTACAATTTTTTCTGCCCTAATATACCATGCTTGTTCTTTAGGAGAAGATTTAGCTGTCTCCCTGATATTCTTTTGATTGAACAAAAAACTAAATAAGTTTTTAGCCATCACACACATCCAGAATCACAACCTGAATCAAACGATGAACCGTAAAAAACCTCTTCTGCCCCTCCTGCACACGCTGAATCAACGAATAATCTTTTAACGCCGCTAACGCCTTATCCAACTCCAACGGCTCACAATCAGCATATAACTTTTCCGAAATCCCATCAGGATGCAACAACGCACTATCCAATAAAATCTCATACGCCAACTCAGAACGACTTTTGGCATTTTCCGCCGCCAATAAAAAAGTCCGATACACCGCTTCAGGATGATCTTTATAATGCACAAAACCGCCGCGCTCTTTCAGCATTGCCGCCGCATTCGTGCGATAACGGCTTAAATAACCCTCCATTCCGCATTCGGTCTGCTCAATATACGCACCCGCTTGGTCTATCGCCAACGCCAAACCGCCTAATTCATGCACTAACTCATTCGCGGTTTGCCAATCAGTTGCCGACACTTGCGGACGGATTTCTTCAGCCGTTGCCAAATCTGCAGCCACCCATTTTGACCGCCTCAATAAAAACACCGAGCCAGTTTCATCATCAAAACAATCCACCGAAACGGCAGCGATTTGACCTGTTGCCTGCGCCCGTGTGGTAAATAACACATGCCCTTTACCGTCAACCGGCAATAACTCTTTAGCCGCGTTTAATAATTCCAAGGTTTCGGCGTTATCAAAAATCAACAGCCAACCGTCGTTATGCCGTAACCACGATTGCACGGCTAAAATCTGGTCATCCTGCTTTTCGGCTTTAAAACCTAATAACGGCGATAGATTGGCAAAACTACTGCGTAATAAATCTTTACCATCGGATAACACCCACAACACAGCGGAATACTCATCTTTAGACTTGTCCCATTATATTCTTTTTAGTAAAATAACAAAATGACTTACTAAAA
>DYOP01000030.1:0-2738 GCA_020720425.1 Bdellovibrio sp.
GTAGATTTTAAATCCCCAAGCTCTTTATTCGAAAGTTCAGGGTTTGTAGTTTCTGAGTTTGCTGCTTTTCGAGCTATAGTTTTTTCTACTTCAAAATTGGACGGACTCGGGTCCAAAAATTCATTTTTTAAATTTAAAAGTTGATCCTTTCTTTTTTTATAACCTCTTACAAAAATTACTGTAAAAAATATTATGGTAACACAAATAAAAATAAACCCTTCTATAAAATATTGAGTTTGAAATAATTGGTCTATCATAAATTTTTACCTCACTAGGACCAAAAAATGATCGGGTTTAATTTCAATTAAAGCAAAACCTTTTTCTTGGGTGTTTAACTTTTTAAAATAATTCATTCTCGAATAGTGAACAATCTCACAACCTAAATCCCCCACCGGCCCCAATCGCCCCCCCGTATCACAAGGAATAGCCAAACTACCCTCTTGCTCGCGCCCTTCTAACATAGTCGCAAATTGAACCTGGACATTAACCGCTTTTTTAAACCTTTCACTATAGGCATAGGCTCGGCTATCCTCTGATATAGCAAGTGCATCACTAAAAGTTGTAAGTATAATATGATTATTTTTAGCAAGTTTTGATTCCGATTTTAAATTCTCAATTTGAGTAACCCATTGATCCGGATGCGCCGATAAAGAAAAACTATATAAAGTATCAATTAATTTATTATCAATAAGGCTTTGCCCAACTTCTGGCAAAAACACGTCAGCTTGATGATAATTAAAAAAAGTATTATGAGCTAAAATCTGTTTAACAAAGGCAGACCCTAAATTGATCCAATAAGGCTCGTTAGAAACAAGTCCAACAAAAATAGCAGCCCCCTGATCATTTTTATTGTTTTGACTTAAATCTTTTAGGTGACCAGATAAAATAATTTTACTTATAACTTCAGTTAACTCCTCATCAGATTTTGTTGTTTGCCAGCGAATGTGAACATGAGATTGTTTTTTAAAAGCCCCCCAATAAATAAAACCAATAACAACTAAAAAAATGCTTATCCAAATTGAAATAACAAGTTTTTTAGACGAAGGATGGTTTGATTTGTCTTTATTTAAATTCATATTTTATCCTTTAAAATTTTAAAATATCTCAATGTTGCCAAGCATTTTTACTACTGAGTTACCCCTAAAGAGGCGCTATTTAGACTCTCAATATTAAAAAAATCGATACAGATTTATTTATTAGACTTATTACCTCATTTGTCTAGTCGAATCAGAGAAAAATCACAGAAGATTTAGAGAAATATTAGAAAAAAAATTATATAAAATTGCAAGTTGTTATAAAGCCAAATAATATCACCCCCCCCCACTCTTAACTCAAAGATCGTTTTAAAAAAAAAGACTCACAAAACGCTCGTACTAATCAGTCATATTGATCAATAGTCATCTTGCCGTGATCTGTGACCGCACAAATGAGGTCTATTGATTTTAATATATTTTTTGACTCTATTGGAGCAACAATCTTACTGTATACTTATATGAATAAACCCACTTATAGCTTTATTGCGATTGGAACTGAAATTACGACAGGCCAAATTTTAAATCGAAATAGTCAGCTGATTGCCAAAAAAATGTTACCATTAGGACTTGAAGCTGGATTTCAAATAGCCACGGCCGACAAGCGCGCTGATATGCTTAATGCTATTCGATTTGCAGCAAGCCATTCTGAACTTATTATTATCAGCGGTGGACTTGGGCCAACTTCTGACGATTTTACTCGGGAAGTCATAGCCGAATTTTTAGAGCAGCCCTTACTTTGGAACCAAAGCAGCTGGGAAGATCTTAATGTTTTTTTAAGCGAACGCGAAATTCCGATTCGAGAGATGCATAAACAAGAATGTTACTTTCCGACTGATGCCATAATTATCCCTAATACTGTCGGCACAGCAAAAGGCTTTTTATGTCAGTCTAAGAATGCATTATTAGCTGTGCTCCCGGGCCCCCCAATAGAAATCGAATCCATTTGGGAAAACGGCCTTGAAACTCAAATTAAACAACGATTTTCAAATGTGAGCCCCCTGCTCATGGAAAAGTGGAATGTATTAGGGTTAGCTGAAAGCGAATTGGCTCAAATACTTCATGGCGGCTTAACTCATTGCCCTTTTGAAAATGCCTATCGAATCAATTTACCCTATATTGAATTTAAAATTCTTTTTAGCCAAGATCAGCAGTCATTAGCCATGATTTGGTCTAATCAAATTGAAACAATCCTAAAACAACACTCTCTTGTATATTTTAAAAATAATTTTGATTTACTAAAAAATTTATTTATTTCAGCCGAAAATCATAATTTTAAACCTGTTACTATTATCAATCGATCAGCTAATAAAACAATTAGACAAAGAATTTTAGCAGATTTGCCTTATTCCTTTTTTTACCATGAAACCCTATCAGATGATGGCTATCTAAATCCTACTCGCGAGCCAAATTCAAATGAACTCGTCATTGAGTTAGCCCTTGATCAAGAATGCTTTAATTTAAGTTACCAAATTAAATCAGCAGATTTAAATATTAATGAAACTATAAATAGCCCGCTTTCAAAAAGGTCTCGTAAAGAAAGATTAGAAAAAGATCTTCTTGAACGAGCTTTAATCAAAATTAACAATCAACTTTAATCTTGCAAATTCATCTCCCCAAAAAAACTACGGACTTATAAGAGATCACAGGAGATGGCTTCTTTCTATTTATGAGGCCTCAAGCGCAAGGAGAGCTAACGCTTGCAGA
>DYOP01000030.1:2838-13773 GCA_020720425.1 Bdellovibrio sp.
GGCCATGGATGGCCGTGCCTCATAAATAGAAAGAAGCCATCTCCTGTGATCGGTATAAGCTCTTGAAAGGCCTCAAGCGCATGGAGAGCTAACGCTTGCAGAGGCCATGGATGGCCGTGCCTCATAAATAGAAAGAAGCCATCTCCTGTGATCGGTACAGCATATTTTTTCAGCAATTATTTATCTTTGACTATCTTTTGAGCTCATCTGAACATAAATTATGGGATATCTTATCTATCAAAGCGTTGTTTCAGTTATTATTTTTTTTCTACTCTATCTAAGTTTAAAAAAATCAAATTTGTCATCGGTATTAGGTTTAGATTTAGCTCTTGTCATTTTAATTTCAGGTGTTTTAGGGGGGCGATTTTTACATATTGTGTATGAAAATTTAGATTTATATATTCAATACCCTCTTCAAATTTTTAAGTTTTGGGAAGGTGGATTTGTCTTTTATGGTGCCGTCCTATTTGCTCTTATATCGAGTTATTTATTTATTAAACATAAAAAAGAAGATTTTTTTATTTGGGCCGATTTTTTTGCTCCCTTTTTAGCTTTAAGTTATGTGTTGGGCCGAGGAGGCTGTTTAATTGCTGGCTGCTGCTATGGGGGCTATTGCGACCTCCCTTGGGCCATTGAAGGACGCCACCCCACACAAGTCTATGCTATGGTTACCGAAAGCCTTGTGTTACTTTTTTTATTATCCGAAAAAAAAAGAGACAACCCAAAGGGTATAGTTTTTTTATATTGGCTTATCGGGCACGCTTTAGGACGAATCATTATGGAGTTTTATCGAGATGATTTTAGAGGTGAATTTATTTTTGGAATTAGCTTATCAACCTGGATAAGTTATATAATTATTTTAGCCAGTACCTTTTTTGTTGCCCTCATTTTTTCTCAAAAAAAAAGGTCACAAAGCGGTTAAATGCTTTATGACCTTACAGCTTAGCCAGATCAATTTTTGTTTTTTATGTCCTTAAACATCTAATGTTAATGCTTAGTGGTTGCCCTTTTTGAACTCGTCTCTTTACTTGGCTTTTTAGCATCAGTTAAATCTGAACGATCAATCGAGGGATCATCAATAGGCTCAATGTCACCCGAAAGTAAAAGCTTACCAATACCATTAGCTGCTAAAATTTTAGTTCTTAGCTCTTCTGTTGTTTTAGGATTTTCTTTTAAATAGTTTTTTGCCTGATCTCGGCCTTGTCCCATGCGCTCGCCATTGATACTAAACCAAGCTCCTGATTTATCAACTAATCCTGCGGCTACGGCAAGATCAAGTATATCGCCTTCAATTGAAATACCTTCGTTGTACATTAAATCAAATTCAACTTTTGTAAAGGGAGGGGCCATTTTATTTTTTACAACTTTAACTGCTGTACGGTTACCGGTAATATCTTCTCCGTTTTTAATAGCGCCTACGCGCCTTACATCAAGACGAACTGAGGCATAAAACTTAAGGGCATTACCGCCCGTTGTGGTTTCGGGGTTACCAAACATAACTCCAATTTTCATACGGATTTGGTTAATAAAGATGACAAGCGTATTAGATCGACTAATTGCCGCCGTCAATTTGCGCAAAGCTTGTGACATAAGGCGGGCCTGTAAACCCATATGACTGTCACCCATTTCGCCTTCTAGCTCAGCACGGGGAACAAGTGCGGCTACAGAATCTACGACCAAAACATCAATCGCCCCAGAACGAACTAGGGTTTCGGCGATTTCAAGGGCCTGCTCACCTGTATCTGGCTGCGAAATTAAAAGATCTTCGATATTTATACCAAGTTTTTTTGCGTAATTTACATCAAGTGCATGCTCTGCATCTATATAAGCAACCAATCCACCCTTTTTTTGAGCTTGTGCCGATACAGATAAGGCTATGGTTGTTTTACCTGATGACTCAGGACCAAAAACTTCAACAATGCGTCCTTTGGGTAACCCGCCAATTCCTAAAGCGACATCTAAAGCTAAGGAACCGGTGCCGATGACCTCAACATCTTTAATCATTCCCTCGTTGGCTCCTAAGCGCATAATTGAGCCTTTTCCAAATTGCTTTTCAATAGTACCAAGAGCTAACTCAAGAGCTTTTGCCCTATCTTGCAGATTTTTTTCGCTTCTTACATCCATCGTTTCCCCCTTATTTTTGATTTACTCTGTTCGGCTTAACTTTTAAAATCAAGCTCCGTTTTTTAGACCTTCTTTAAAGAATGTCTAATTGCCTTTAGCTTATTTTAATCTCTTAAAATTAAGATTTACATATTATTTACATATGTGCAAATACAATGAAATTGCAAACAGAAATAAGCCACAGCGCGCAAGCTTGAGCTTCCGAAAAACGTACTGATCTATAATATATGTCTATATTATAGATCTATTAATATAGATTTAATGATATATTTATGTCTGTTTTCGCCGAGATGAGGGCAATATCCTAAGCATTTCGCGGTATTTGGCAACAGTTCGTCTGGCCATTTGAATACCCTCAACTTTTAATTTGTCCACAAGGTCTTGATCCGATAAGGGGCGCTTTGGATTTTCAGCCTCAACAAGTGCTTTAATTCTTAATTTAACAGACTCGCTGGCCATCCCGTCACCGTCAGAGGTACTGATTCCGGCATTAAAAAAATATTTGAGTTCAAATATCCCCTGGGGGGTATGGACATATTTATTACTTGTGACTCGACTAACAGTTGATTCGTGAAGCCCCGTATCGGCTGCAATATTTTTTAAAATAAGTGGTTTTAGCTGACTCGGACCATGATCTAAAAAATCTTTTTGATGCTTCATGATAGCTTCGGTAACTCGGTATATCGTTTTTTGTCTTTGCTGCATAGATTTTATTAACCATACCGCAGCTTTTAGCTTTTCTTGAATATAAGAATGGGTCTGCTTTTGATCCGAACTACTTTCGGTATTTTGATTTTGCATAACCGATTTATAAAATTGCGAAACCTTAAGCTTGGGTAACCCATCTTCATTAAGCGAAATGACATACTCATCGCCGACTTTATACACATAAACATCAGGCAAAACATATTGAGTATCTTGAGGCGCATAACTTCGACCTGGTTTAGGATCCATACTCGAAATAATTTCTGCCAACTCTTTTACTTCTACAACCTCTTTACCCATAGCTTTTGCGATAACATCATAATGCTTTTTTTCGAGGTCCTTAAGATGATTTTCAATCATTAAATTCAAATCTAGGGTATCTTCTTCAATCGCTTTAGCCTGAAGCAAAAGACATTCTTTAAGCGTTCGCGCCCCCACACCCGGTGGATCAAACTCTTGAATCAGTTTTAAAACGGCCACAAGATCGGCAACTAAAACTTGCTCGCTTTCGGCTATTTCTTCGAGTGAAACAGATAAATAACCATCGTCATTGATATAATCAATAATAACTTCAGCCAAGGCATGATTTTCATCAGGAAGTCCGGCCATTTGAATCTGCCATCGCAAATGATCATGAAGATTTTGCTGAGTTGAAATTACATTTTCGTAATTCATAAGCTCATCGTTACCCGAAAAATTTTGCAAATTTCTACGGAAATCTTTATCAAAATACGAATCCCAATCAAATTCACCTTGCTGCTTATCAGGATCTGCATCTTGAGAAGTTTTTGATTCAGACTCTCTTTTTTCGAGTAAATTGGCTTTTGAGTTAGGATCGGCTTCGATCTGCTCGGGAGCCTCTTCGAGTAAAGGGTTTTGTTCAATTTCTTCGCGAATGGCCCCTTCAAGTTCAAGTCTTGACATTTGCAACATACGAATCGCCTGCTGAAGCTGAGGCGTCATTCTTAGCGTTTGCATCTGTTTCATGCTCATATTGAGCTTTGCCATATTACGGTTACTCCCTCTCTATAACTTAAAATTTTCGCCCAAATAAAAGCGTTTGGCTAGTTCATTGTTAGCAATTTCATCAGCTGTACCTTGGACTTGAATTTTTCCTTCTTTTAATATGTAAGCCACATCGCAAATACCTAAAGTCTCACGAACATTATGGTCGGTAATTAATACCCCAATCCCTTTGTTTTTAAGCTGTCTGATTATTTCTTGAATATCCCCGACCGCAATGGGATCAATCCCTGCAAACGGTTCATCCAATAATAAAAAGGCAGGAGAGCCAGCCAAAGCTCTCGCTATTTCAACCCGTCTACGCTCTCCGCCCGACAAAGCGTATCCATAGGTATTTCGAATGTGATCAATATGAAATTCACCCAGTAACCCTTCAAGTTTTTTACGATATTCAGCCTTTGGCACTTTATGGGCATCAAGGGCAACTCTAATGTTTTCTTCTACTGTCATTTTTCTAAAAATACTGGCCTCTTGCGGTAGGTAACTCAGACCCATCCGACATCTTTTATACATAGGGAAGTCTTCAATAGCAACCCCATCTATTGTTACCACACCACTATCGGGTTTCACAATTCCGATCACCATATAAAAACTTGTGGTTTTACCAGCCCCATTAGGCCCCAGTAACCCAATCACCTGCCCCGAACTCACCTCAAAACTCACATTTTCGACGATGAGGCGACCTGAGTAACTTTTTTTAACATGATCTATTTTTAATAGACTCATCGCCCTGCTCCCTCACTTAGATTGGCTTTCATTTTATTTACAATAACTGAATTGTCTAAATAATTAATAATAATTTTTTCACCTTCAATTTGATTTTGATTTTCAATAATTCGTGGGTTTTCATCAAGCTCAATGGCTTGACTTGAAATAATGAGTCGGGCCTTTCCACAGCTTGCAAAACGATTATCCATATGAAGCCGTACGTTACCCTTAAAAAGTATATTTTCAATTTTTTGAGTAACAGGATGACTTTCAATTAAAAGATAGTCAGACTCAAATTGGCCTTGAGGCCAAAACATAACGACATTATCAAAAAATTCGACGTTTTGATTTTGTTTTGAAACTTTAGCACTGACTGCACTTATTTTAATATTTCCTGTTTCTGAATTTGAATAATGACCATTAACACCTTCAGAAAATAATATATCCTGACTTACGATATGAGTTTCCATTTTATGAGCATTTAATGTCATTCCATTGCTTTCTAATGGGCTGCTTTTATTAATTTTGCTTTTAAAGGTAACAGGGGTATCTGAAATAACTTTTCTTAAAAAGGGATTATAACTGAGTGATTGCGTGGCAAAACTATTCTGATTAGTCATCGTCCCAACGATATCGCCTTCAAAGTTAAGCCCACGAGTTGACGAATCATATACGGCCGAGTCACCACTCACAGTAAAATCAATTTTATCCTCATTATAAAAATTAACCTTAACGCCTTTTAAATTCCAGACACCCTCTCCTCTGATATTTTTTGCAATATCAGCAAATAGTTCCCAATCCTTAGTTTCGTTATAAGCTTCGACGACATGCATATCATTTAAAGTGTGAGTGGATATTTCTTTAAGTTGAGAGGGCAATATAATACCTGATTCTTGATTGTTTGAAAAATTAAACAATTGAATTACCTTTGGCTTATACAGCTGTAAAATATAACCAAAAAAAATTAAAAAGAAAAAAATATATAAAATACGTTTCACTTAAATAAGCTTATCGCTTTTCTTTAAGTACAGCAAAATTTATCTCACCAGCCCCCGCTTCTGTAACTGTGAATAAAACTTTTTTTATTGTCATAAAGTCTATCCCTCTATCTGATTGAATAGTTACCTTATTCCACTCAGGCAATTCGGCTGGTAAGTCTTTTAAATTAGATTGCCCACCTTTCATAACATTTTGAATTCTATTAGGAAGTTTTGATTCAAATTTTACTTTAGCCGCAGCAATCGCTTGTCTTACTTTTAGCTCGAGGGGAGCGATTAGCCAATCTTGCTGCTCTTTGACTTGCTTAAAAGTAGCGACCTGATCTTTATCAACTAAAATCTGCATATTTGAAATAGTAACAACAACGGCTGGTTTTAGATCTTTTACTTTTTCGGCCTTTGGAAGGCTCACTTCTTTAGGGATATAAAGGACTTCACCTGTTGTATTATAATTTTGTAATAGAAATATCACTAAAACCGTAAACATATCAACCATGGCAGTTAAAGAGAGGGTAACAACAACTCCCCTTTTACCCTCTTTGCGAGACAAAATTTTACTATGTCTAAATTTTTGGCCTGGGGGATAAATTGCCATTATTTTGACCCTCCTGTTAAAACAGATAACTGTCCAAATCCCGCAGATAAAAAGGCATCCATTCCCTTAATAAGTTGCTCATAGGGGAGATCATCTTCCATCGCTAAAGCAGCATCTTGTTTATCTGGGTAAAGTTGCTTAATTCTTTCTAGCTGAGCCAGCAATCCCGCATCATCAAACAATCCTGCCGTTTTAGGCAAATTTATTGACTCTCTACCAACAACCAAATGGTAACCTGAATTTTTAATTTCTAATTTAAGTACAATATCCACCTGGGGAGGCAAAGGGGGAGGCGGCTGATCTTTATTTTCATTTTTTTTTCCGTAAATAGAAGTACCAATTTGAACCATCGAAACTTGAGTCCATACAGCAGTTAAAAGCAAAAACGTAATGAGCACACTCATTAAATCAATGAATGGAACAAGATTTGGTTCAAATGTTTTTTTTCTGCCGCCGCCGGACTCTTGTATCTCTGCCATAATTAATCCCTAATTTTATCGCGATTTGATGCCACGAGGTTAAGAATGTTCATTGACGATTCAATCGCTTCGTTTTCGAGCCTTTGAATTTTCATTTGTAAGTAACCATAGGCCACAATCGCAATAATCGCGACCAAAAGACCAAAGGCCGTTGCATTTAGAGCGTGCGAAATACCGCGTGATAGCTCTTCTGCTTTTTGGGCTGGATCAGCAGCACCTACCGCCTTAAATGATTGAATCATACCCATGATCGTACCCAAAAGACCTGATAAAACCGAAATATTACCTGTTACCGCTAGCATTGAGGCCCATCCCTCAATTCGGGGCTGTTCTCGCAATACAACGGCATCCATTGCCACTTGAATTTCTTCATCAGGGCGTTTATTAAGAGCCTGAATCAATCCGGCCTTTATTGTGTTACTTAAGGGCGTAGGCTTAGTATCACAGTAACTGATGGCCTGTCTCAAATCCCCTCTTAGAATCATCGAGAAAACCTGATCCATAAAATCTTTTTTATTTAAAGACATCGAGCTTAAAGCCACAAGTCTTTCAACTGTTAACAGTACGGTCACTATACCTATAAAAAGTATAATGTACATAACGGGTCCACCTTCGACAAAGGCTTTTTGTAAAAACGGTAACTCTGCTGTATTATTCACTGATTCCTCCTTTTATTTTTGTGCATCAAATACGAATGGATAATCCACCACGGCTATTGTACCTTCGGGTGGCTCAGGAAAGCGCTGGGCACTTATGCGCGCCGAAACACATTCCCCAACAACGGGGTCCCCGAGCTCATTACTTTTAGCTCTGGCTGATCTTACTTTACCGGCTTCAGCTATTTCAAAAGTAATAACTAATTTACCAGCTAAGGCTGGATTAAGCTTAAGTTGCTTTTCATAACAGGACCTAATTTGAGTAACAATCGAACGAATCACCCTTCGCACGGCTTCGCGATCAATGCTACCAATAAATTCGGCGCTGCTACCAGGAACGTCAATGCTAACTCGGCCTTTTCCCGAACCTGACCCAACAGCCCCATAAGCATTCATTCCTGTACTACGACCTTTGGTTCCTATATTAGCAATTACCTGAGTCGCAATTCCTTTTCCTCCCGCTCCATCATCTTTAAATTTCGAACCCAAATCGCTACCTGCGCGGTCTGTATTTTGCCCCGAGTAACCGGTCGCTTTATTGGCCATACCTAATAACTCGCCGCTGCCAGAATAAGCTTTATCAAGCCTCGAACGGTTACCTCCGCCTCCAAAGGCGCTCAGCAAACCTGTTTGCGAAACATCGGGGTCTTTGCTTGCGGCATTAGCACCTTCATTATCTCCTAATTTTACAGCTCCACCTTGTTGAGTCGAAGTCATCTTGGCAGGTTTAAGCATTTGGTTAGGCTTAACCCGAACTTCAAGAGCCTTGGCTCCACCCGCAGCTTTAGGCTTAGTCTGAGCGGGTGCTTCTATTTTTTTATCTGTTACTTGAACCTTTTTAGGCACAGGGGTTGGAGTTGGTTTTATCGCAACGGGTGTTGGCTCAGGCGTGGGGATAGGCGTTGGCTCAGGAGGCGGCTCAGGTAACTTGGGTGTGGGCGGCCGATTATAAACAAACTGAGCTAACCTGACTTCTTCAACAGGGAGTTCTTCTTTTGGTTCAGGTGTATAAACAGACATATAAAGAGCCACTAAAGAAACAAGAATCAGAGAAATGATCATCCCTGTCAGCTCAGTTGATGAAATATCTAAAAATCCGACAGGCTTAATTGCCGAAGTTTCGGGAGTGTTTCGGATATACATTTCAATTAAACCAGACTCATGAATAAGATACAAAATTTCGTTGTCCTTGATACGCACGGAAGTGCCTGTGGCCGAAGGCTGTAATCGGCCCATTTTTTTAAGATGATCACCAGAAAAAGTAACCTTTTCTGTAATGATTCTGACTTGCGAATTTTGAGGTATCAATACTTCAACCTCGTCACCCAAACGTCTTAAAAAAGGAACCGCACTTGAAGCTAAGCCCTTAGGTAATTTTAAATCTGATTTTTCATCGGCCCCTAATGTTACCAAAGTTTTAGATGATGAAAAATTATAAACCTCTAAAACTCGCTCTTTCCAAGCATAAACAACTTGAATGTTTTTTCCAGAAGAAGGGGTCAGATAGGCTGACAAACTTGAAATTTCACTTTTCCCTGAAAATGTTGCTTTTTTTCGATTACTAATCTGCTTTTTATTATTTTCCTCACCTTTAGGGATATGAGCTTTAGGCTTTGTATTAGGCGAGGCAGCTGATGACAATAGTGATTTACTGCCGCTCTCAGGGGGGATTTCAGCAATCACTCCTGCTGAGGCTATTGAAGCTTCTTGAGTTGATACTTTCTCGGCAACAGGGGCTAATGACGACTGAGAAGCAGAAGTAGAAGCCGTAACCACGTTGGCCTTTGTCGCTTCAGCGGAAGGAGCCGCAGTAACATCACTCACTTCTGAAACGGGAGCTGATAAAACGGGCGGTGGCACTACCGCTGCAGTAGAAGAACTGGGAGCTTGAAAACTCGGATTATTTGTTATTTTAGGTTTTGGTATTCCCACATAAAACTCAATGCGATACACCCCTAAATGAATCGTCTCTCCACTGGCTATCGCTTCGTCTAAAATAGGCCGACCCTGAACATAAACACCCGACTGAGATCCTAAATCACAAATGTAATATTGATCTTCTCTTTTTTCGATTAAGGCATGAATAGGTGATACCGAATCATGCTCTAATAAAATATCCACTTCAGAGCCCGGTCTCCCCAAAACAATTTGATCTTTATCGAACTGCTTAACTTCCAAAAGTGATTCACCTTGAAAGATTCTAAAAATTAAAGGCTGCTTCTTCAATTTTTACCCCGATTCCATTCCATTTGCTCAAATGAACTTTTCATTTCAGGCACAAAATGCTCTCTTAATCGAATTAAACGTTTATAATTAAAATTCTTTTTTTGAAGTAAATAAAAAAGCTCTGGTTTCGCGCTCTGGCCTTCAACTAACTCATCTTCAAAATTTAAAACTTCTGTTCGCGGAGCCTTAGGCTCATTTTTTTGAGCTACTGAAATAGATGACAGAACTAAAGAGCATAAAAATAAAGACAAGGATAAAGATATATTAAAATTCAGCAACTTCACTTTACCTCTCCTTGGTTTGTTAATGACTGGGCCACCGCTTCTAATCGAGTAACAATATCACGTCTATTTGATTGAACACCTAAAAAGGATATTCGATCAAGGTATCTTCGGCCTTGGTCTAGATTTTTTTTAAAGTCGAGCTGCAAAATAGCCATATTTATAAGTAGCGCCTCGTTATTGTTTTCTTTTTCAAGAGCCTGGTTAAGTAACTTTTCAGCCTCGTCAAATTCGGATTTTACTATAGCCGCTAAAGCTAAGCTATTTAAAGTGGCTACCGAGGTAACATTTTGCGACCCAAGACTATCGGCAGCTCCAACTACCTTTTTATAATCTTTTGCAATAGTAAACTCATTAATAAGATTTTCATAGGCAATTTTTGACGAGCTTCCCCCAGCTGTTGCCACCTGTCTCCATAAAATAATAGCCTGCCTAGATCGACCTTCTTTTTTAGTAACGTAGGCTAAATTATTTTTAACATCACTTGAATTAGGATTAATGCTTAAGGCTTTGTTTAAAAAATATTTTGCAGCCAGTGGTCGCCCCTGATAAAAGTGGGCCATACCAAGAGCGTTGAGAGCTATAATATTTTGATTGTTTTGTTCAAGAATTTTTTGAGCTTCGCCTTCAAGCCCTTGCCAATTCGCATTTTTAATCGCTTCTTTTACTCCTAAATAAGGATCTTCCCTTTTTTCTTCAGCCAAAGGTTCAGACTCCTCCTGAGGGGGGGTAACAACCGCTGATTTTTGCTTTTTAGTTTTTCGCTTTTTTAATGGTTCTGCAGGAGCCTGAATTTCGGTTTCATCAGTTGTAGCTGTCGATTCTACCTTCTGATTTGTGCTTGAGCAAGAAACACCTAATACTAATAAAATTCCTAAAATTATTTTCATAGCGATAACCCCATCCAATCAACACGGTGATACTCAATGCCTAATTGACCCTTTTCATAGGGCACAGCTTGAGGATCCATCTTTACCAAAAGCTCTCGCGCACTATTTACGGCCGGAGTATAGGTTTCAAATTCACTGGATCTTTGCAATACTAACAAATAAGCTTCTCCTGCTTTTTTTACAAAAGGTGTTGCGATTTCAAGCACCCCTTGTTGATATTTAGCTATATCCTCGGGCTTTTTTAATTCTG
>DYOP01000030.1:13873-26315 GCA_020720425.1 Bdellovibrio sp.
ATTTCAAGCACCCCTTGTTGATATTTAGCTATATCCTCGGGCTTTTTTAATTCTGATGGAACAGGGGCTTTTACGAGCGATTCATATAGATTTAAATTGGCATCTCCCACCAGTTTAACGCCATCTAATATCTCTTCTGGTGAGTTATAAGTTAAAATTTCTCCCACTTTATTATTAAGCTTTTCAAGTAACGAAATTTTTTGATCGGACTTAGATTTTAATTGATTTACATTGTCAAATTTGATCGACCATAAGTCTTGATAAATCAATTTAGCCCGATCCAGTTCGATCTTTGCACCAAAATGAGCTACTGATTTTTTTTGATCCTCAGGCAATTTTCTAACCAATGATGTACATCGGTTAGCCCATTTATCTACATCTGCTGGCCTTCCTTTATTTAAAACATAAAGCCAATACATGGCTTCGACCGATTTTTCAGTGGTATCGGGGGTTTCATCAAGATACTTTTGATAATATTCGATCGCTTTTGATCTTGAATTTTTTTCTCTTAGAAGGCTCGCCACATTAAATATAACCTCACTACGATCTGAGGTTCTTGAAAGTTGATAATAATTTAAATAATTTTGAATTGCCTTATCCTTATGATCAAGGGCCTCTTGCAAAACAGCAGCATTATAGTAAATATTTGCCTTTTCTTTATCATCTTTTGCCACACCAACGGCTTGAATATAAGACTGACTCGCCTTTTCAAGCTTACCTGAATCTCGATAAAGAGTTGGTAACAACATCATGGTTTGCTTTTTTAACTCAATTGACTTGGCATCAGGGCGATCATGCAAAATTTCAATCATTTCTATTGATTTAGAAGAATTTCCGCCCTTGTTATAATTAACTGCTGCATTAAAAAATGCCATTGATGCCAAATCAGTTTTTTGATTTTTACGGGCAAAAGATTCGTAGGTTTGGGCACTTTTTATGGCATCATTTTGCGAATCTAAATTTTGTGCTTTTTTAAATTCTGATTTTAATAAAACGTCCTTAATTTCTTTACCAATAGAAGAGTTAGCGACAGCCGGTATCGCGAGTAACTCTTGACCATATTTAGCTAGGCCTTCGTAGTCTTTTTTAAGATTAAAAATATCGAGCAATAAATTGGCCGAATATTCAGCATATTTAGTATCTGAATGCTGGGTCACCACATTTTTAAAGTAGGGTATCGCCTTATCAAAGTTATTATATTGATAATAAAGCCGGCCAATTCTAAATTTGACTTCGGCCGCTTTTTTATCATTGGGGAAATTTTTTAAGTACCACTCACCTTGAGCTATATAGTTTTGAACAATTGGGTCCATGATTACACTTTCTGTGCCATCCCCCACTTTTTGCCCTATTTGTTCATCGGTGGGCAATGATTTTTCAATAGATATTAAAAGATTAGCCGCCGCTCCTGAACGAAACTTTGAATCTTTTCCATTTTCAACAACCCAACGGTACTCTTTTGATGCCTCATCAAACTTACCCATATCATATAACAATTCTCCAAAATAAAATCTAAGTTCAGGAGTCATTTTATTTTCTGGGAATTCAGAAAAATAGAGACGATATCCATCGTAGGCCATTTTTTGAGAAAACTCACCCCTTGAATTTTGTGCGGTTTGATGCTGCTGCAAAACCCAAGTTCTTAATGTTTTTTCGAGTAACAGAATTGATTTTTTTACTTCTTCTGAGGTGTTTTTGTTATGTGAATACCAAGCACTTCGGGGACCAAAGTTTTTTATCCAATCATACATTTCAGCTTTAAAGATATTAATATCTTTTGCGTTCGAATATGATTTAACGATCTGATATTTATAGTCAAAGGATTTAAACTTTAATGGCTCCGATCGAATCAAATAATTAAAAGCATATTTTGCCGAATTCCGATCTCCTCGATCTGAATACAAATAAGCAAGTTTTTCTAGGTAACTGATTGACTCTTGCTGGCCAAACAACTCTTCAAAATAAGTGGGAGCTTTTTCGGCCGTTCCAACCTCTGAATAAAACACGACTAGGTCTCTTTTGGCCTCTGAATCTAGCTTTAAAGCCACTGACTCTTTTGAATTTCTGGCACTTTTAATTATATTTTCAAGGTATTTTATCCCTTTTTCAGTCTGACTTTGCTTAAAGTAACACCAAGCTAGTTTATATCTTGCAAATATAGCCAATCTTTTATTTTTTGATTTAGCCACAAAAAGATAATGATCGGTTGCTGGCGAAAACTTATCGTTTTCAAAAAAATACTCTCCTAATGCAAATCGAGATTCAATGATAAAGGGAGATTTCGGAAACCTTAGCGTCAATTCTTGATAATATTTTTGACCCTTTTCGGTTTTTCCCATTTCAAAATAGTTATACCCCAAAAAAAACAAAGCTTGATCGACCCGCTTATCTTTTGGACTATTTTGCAAAAATAATTCATACAAATCGACAGCTTTTTTGTTATACACCTGCGAAGGCGAATAATCTAACAAAGGGGTTTTGATCTTTGGATTTTCACTTGCCGCCTTAATTGCCAGATCGTATTTTTGATCTATAATAGACTTTGTTAAATCTGCCTTTTCTACATACAGCTCAGCTAGCCTTAGCCAAAGTTCAGCTTTACTCGACTTTGTTTTTGCTTTTTTTGTTAAACTGACAAGCTCCCTGATTTGCTGATCAATAATTTTTGCTAACTGATTATAATCTTCATTTTGACTTTTTAAAACAGAGACTGATTTGGCGGGTCTTAAAACACGAGCTTCTGAAACTTTATTTTGACCTAAGTCATCAAACAAGGATTTTTCAACACTAATAGAAGTACTCGATTTTTTTTGGGATTCAAATGATTTTGACTGCTTTAATACATTTGTTTTAGCATCCAATTGTACCGTTAGTAACAAAATCAATACTTGTAATACATATTTAATTTTCATTTTAATACCCTACTCCCATTTCATCTAAGCTATTGACAGCTTTGCTGCCCTACATAATGGTAGTTACCCAACTCATCAATCCAAACTTCAGATTCGACGGGCCAGTACTCATAACCATTTTCGATATAAAAATCCCGAGATCTTTTATCATCTAACCCTGATATTCCAATATCTTTACCTGCGATTTTCTTTTTTAACTGCTCTTTTTTTCCGTTGGTCATTTCATATTTTATAAATCCTGCCTGCTCATCAAAACTTTTCCACTGCTCCATTTTGTTTTTTAAATGAACCCGGGCTACATTAGATAAGATTTTTTCAGAACTTATCAGTCTTTTCTTAAGCATTCTCTGAGCATAAGAATAAAGTGAGCTTGAGCTTAAAGTTTTATTTTTATTTACTTGCTCCATTTCTTTTTTTACTTTTTCTTGATAGGTAATCACACGTCTGATGTCACCTTCTTGCAGCAATGATCTTAATATTGGATAAGGCAAATCAAAGTTAGGATTAGACTTTCTAATTGAGGGATCGATTTTCGAAAATTCGTAAGCTTTTAAAAGCTCTTGAGCGTAAAGTAAACTTGATTTTGGCGCGTTCTCATAAAATCTTTCCATTTTATTATAAAAGTCTTTGCCATAAACCTTGTCAAAGGCTTCCATTGTTTTTTCAAGCTCATCAAATTTACAAATATATAAATAGACAATTCCTCTAACGAGCAAGCTTTCCGGAAGATAATCTTCTTCATAAAATGGCGAATGAACCGTTTGAAGAGTGCTCAGAACAGATCTAAATTTTGCGGCTCGAAGTTGAGCCCATGTTAATTCAAATAGGGTTTCACTCCAATAGACCGAGTCTCTTGGAATTTTTTTATAATACGCGATCGCTTTTTCCCACTCTTCCATTTGATAATAGGCTCTGGCCATAGCCATAATCATAATTTGTTTATCATTTTTAGTTTTCGCTTTTTGATAACCTCTTTTTAGCAGTGGCAATGATTCTTCTGGTTTTTTATTTTCCATAAGTAAGGTAGCCAACTGGTATTGAGCTTTATCATAGTATAAAGATTTTGAGGCCACTTTTCTAAAATTTTCTTCAGCTACATCAAGGTTACCTTTAAGATATTCAATATCGCCTGTTCGGTAGTATAGCATATCAATTTTTGATCCCGGAAACTCTTTAGGATTAATTTTTTTTAAAGAATAATTGATTAAAGTATCATCTCCTAGGCGATCAGCCGAAAGGGTGAGCCGATCAAGAGCCGCTTTTAAATATTTGCTCTGCCCTTTTCGAACGACCTCAACAAATTGCAAAGCAGCCATTTGATCTAAATTAAGCTCAGCCAATGAAAGTCCAAGCAAGTAATGAACCTGAATTTTTTCGGCTTCCTTAATCCCTGGGCTACGAGTTAGCTGATAAAGCTTAGTACTTGCTTGCACATAGTTTTTATTGGCAATAAGGGACTGAACTTGGCTTAATAAATTAGAGGCAACCAAACCCGAAACGTTGGCTTTTTTATTTGTTTTTTTTGCTTGTGCCAGACCATTTAAAGAAACCAAGACCATAGCTAATATAGCAAATATTTTAATATTTTTCATTCTTACCTCTTTAATGTTGGCAAAAAGTAACTTACCCCTACCATCATAACCACATTCTGTATGTTAACTGAACTTGATGAAAGCCTTGATTCGGTTTGAAACTGATTCATTCGTATATCCCAGCGAAACGCCAAATTTCGATCAATGGCAAAAAGTTGTCCAGCTCCAAAATGGTAGGTAACAACAGAACTGCTTCTTGCCCCCTCAATCGCGCTTTGACCTGCCCCCACTGTAAAAAACACATCAAATGGAACAATTTTATTATTAAACAAAGTCAACTTTCCGTAAAAAGGGGCCCACAATCCATGAAGGCCATAGTAACTTTTTGTTTGAACAAAATTATTAATCTGAACATTTAAATTATCAGCTAAATCTGTTGCTGAACTCCCTGCTGATCCCGAATATTGATCTATTGCCAGCTCTATCCCAAGGCTTTCGGTAAATTGATAATCACCTCTCAGACTCACTCCAAATATATTAAACCATGGATTATTTATAATCGCTCCGCCACTGGCATTTAATTGAAACCGTTTACTTTTAGGTTGCAACCGAGGCTGAATGACAGCGATATCAAAATATTCCTCGAGAGTTCTTAAATCAGAGACTGATTTAATAATTATTTTTTTAGGTTTTTCTTGGTCTTCGGACGGGGGTTCTTGGACTGTTTCTTCGATTTTTTTAATTTGAGTTTCTTGAATTTCAGCTTCAATGGGGTCAATTTCCATTCCATTTTCATCAATTTCTTGAGCCTGTAAAGATAGACTCACAAAAACTATTAGAACAGATAATCCGCCAACCCATTTAAATCCTAATTGATTTATTTTTTTTATAACATCCATAAAGCTCCCAACTCAAAAATGGTTCCAAATCGGTATTTATCTTCAAACTCTGAAAAGCTTGGCACAGGTTGATTTTTTTTAAGTTTATCGTTACCCAAAAATGGGTTAGCTTCTCCTGCATATTGAAGCCTAACTTCGGCTTTTACACCAAATGAGTTATTAAAATAAAACTTTTGGCCTACGCCTACAGATACGGCTGGGTAACTTTTATGTGTAAAGCCAATAAGCCCCGCACCATATTGAGTATAAAGAGATAAGTTCATTGTATTTTTTTTAGCTATCGAAATTTTACCGTAGTAGAGTTTTAAATTATAGTACCCCCACATGGCATTGGTTAACCGAGGGGCTCGGTTAAAATCATAATCCCCACTTGTCCCGCCAATTTGCCCCTGATCCTCGATCCCCGGAACATATTGAGAATTTAATCCCCCTTGCCACTGACTATAAGAAAATACCCATGAGCTTTTTTCTGAATTATGGTAACTTAAATCAATTCCAATTTTTGATGGCGCATATATTGGCTCAGTAAAATTAGATCCCCAAAACAGACCCATTTCATAACGGTCTTTAAACGTAATATTGGATTTTTTAACCGCTAACGGATAATCCAATTTTGGCAACGAAACCTCAGTTGTTAGCTCATTATCAGGAACAACTATTTCCTCAGATCCACTTGCCTTAATAGATACCGTGATTAAAAAAAATAGGCCTAATATTTTTTTCATGAGTTAGCACCCCACTTATATATTAAATCACACACTTCCCGAACAGCGCCGTTACCTGCAGGTCTTTTTGCTATATAATCCACCTGGCTCACAACATCATCCATAGCATCTTCAACCGTTGCCGAAAACCCAGCTCTTTTTAATAGGGGAAGATCAAATAAATCATCCCCCATATAAGCCATTTCACTTTCTAAAATATTTTCTTTTTTTATTATGCTTTCAAAAGCCGGAACTTTATCTAATGAGCCCTCATAAAAATGATGTATTCCCAGAACTTTAACTCGTTCTGCGATATCCATTGATTTGGAAGCTGTAATCACCGCAATTTTATAGTTAGCTTCGATGAGTCTTTTAATTCCATAACCATCACGAATACTAAAGGTTCGCCGCCATTGACCACTTGAATCCATAAAGATTTTGCAATCTGTAAAAATTCCGTCCACGTCAAAAGCAATGCACTTAATAGGTCTAATCTTTTTAATTATTTGATTTAATGTTTCTTGATTCATTAAATGTATTTTGTACTTAAGATGCCCACAAGAAAAGGACTTATATTTTATCTTTACTGTTACTACGACATTAGTCTAGTAACTGGCCTTTATTTATTTCTTAAAAATTAAAAGGTTTTTATAATTATGTTACCTTAATGGCAATGGGCCATTTAACAATGTTACCTGATTTTCGACTTGAGTAAGTCCTGAATATGAATAATGCCAACAGGATATTTGGGGCGGTCTGCATTTTTATTTAATACAAACAATACACTTATCTGATTTTTTTCCATAATAGCTAGGGCTGACTGGGCCGTTTCGGATTGATCAATAACCCGAGGGGTTGGGCTCATAATATCTTTGGCCTGCAATAAAAAAATATCATTTTTTAAATGACCTAACCTTCGACGAATATCTCCATCTGTGACAATTCCTATTAACTCAGATTGCTGGTTTACAATTCCGCAAGCCCCTCTAACTTCGCCTTGACTTAACTGTAGTAACACCTCGCTCACCGATACTTCAGGGCTTAGGACAGGTAACGAAGGCCCTGTTTGATGCATAAGATCTTCGACTCGTAGTAATTTTTTACCTAGCCCGCCACCCGGGTGATACTGTTTAAACTGGTCTGCTGTAAACCCCTTAGCTTGAGATACAACCATACCCAAAGCATCTCCTAAAGCTAAAGCCACTGTGCTACTTGTCGTTGGCGCAAGCCCCAAGGGACAAGCTTCTTGACTGATCTTTGTTTGCAAAACGACTTGGGCTTGCTTTGCCAAATCACTCTGGAGGTTACCGGTAAAAGCGATAACGGGTATACTATGACGTATAGCAAAGGCAATAACCGTATTTAACTCAAATGACTTTCCACTTTGACTCATGGCTATGATGACATCTTTTGAGTCAAGTAACCCCAAGTCCCCATGAGCCGCTTCTGCTGGGTGCAAAAAGTAACTGGGAGTGCCCGTTGATGAAAAGGTACTGGCCAATTTTTTTGCAATCAGACCTGATTTACCCATTCCAGAAAAAACAACTTTACCCTGACTCGATAAAATCAGTCGAACAGCCCTAATAAATTGATCATCAATAACTGATTCTAAATTTAATATAGCCTGACCCTCTGTTTTTAAAACAAATTTTGCCGATTCAATCATTTGTAAATCTGTCATAAGGTTTGCCTTTTTTGCTCTTTTAAACTGGCAGAAATAAACCCGACAAATAAAGGATGAGGATCAAGGGGTCTTGATTTAAACTCGGGGTGAAATTGAACTCCAATAAACCAAGGATGGCTTTTTAGCTCTAAAATTTCAACTAAATCTCGAGATTCATAGAGACCACTACAGGTTAAGCCACGCTTTTCAAAAAGGGCTCGGTAATTATTATTAAATTCATAGCGATGCCTGTGCCTTTCAAATATAATTTTTTGATTATATTCTTTAAAAGCGCGGCTCCCCGCAATCAGCTTGCACGGAAAAGCCCCCAATCTCATCGTACCACCTTTATCAACTATATTTTTTTGCTCGGGCATAATATCAATCACACAATTTTCGTTTTCTGTGCCTGCTGAAATCCATTCTCTTGAAGTTGCCTTACTGATACCGCAAACATTACGTGCAAATTCGATAGCTGCTAGCTGCATTCCATAGCAAATTCCAAAAAAAGGAATTTTATGTTCCCGGGCAAACTGAATGGCTAGTAACTTTCCATCAACTCCCCTTAATCCAAAACCCCCTGGCACCAAAATGCCAGTCACATCTTTGAGTTCTTGCTTAATGGTTTTATGGTTTAATTTATCTGAGTCAACGTAATGAATATCGACGGCACTTAAATTAGCAATCCCCCCATGAATCAAGGCTTCGTGTAAGGATTTATAAGATTCTTTTAAATCAACATATTTTCCGACAAGGGCAATTTTAACTCTTTTATTTGGTTTTTTTAATACTCGAACCATCTTTTGCCAGCCCTCTAAAACGGGTGGTTTATTTTTCAAATTTAAAGTTTCAAGCAAAATCGAATCAAGACCCTCGTTATGAAGCATCAAAGGAACTTCATAAATCGTTTGCGCATCGTTAGCGGCCACAACATTTTTAGGATCAACCGAACAAAAAAGAGCCGTCTTTTTTTTAAAATTATCATCTAAAGGATACTCCGAACGGCACACTAACATATCGGGTTGCAAACCAATTTCTCTGAGTTCTTTGACCGAGTGCTGAGTTGGTTTAGATTTTAATTCTCCCGCCGCTTTAATATAAGGGACATAGGTAACATGGATTAAAGCTGAATGCCCCGGGCCTAAGTCACTTCTTAATTGCCTGATCGCCTCTAAAAAGGGCAGCCCCTCAATATCCCCCACCGTACCGCCAATTTCAACAAGGGCTACCTCATGCCCTTGACCCACTTCTAAAATTCGATGTTTAATTTGATCTGTAATATGGGGAATAACTTGCACAGTTCCCCCTAAATAATCACCTCTGCGCTCTTTAGAAATAACCGTGTCATATATTTGCCCAGCACTGACCGAATGAGCCCTTGTTAAATTGGCTTGCGTAAACCTTTCATAATGGCCTAAATCAAGATCTGTCTCGGCCCCATCTTCGGTAACATAAACTTCGCCGTGTTGAAAGGGGCTCATTGTACCAGGGTCTACGTTTAAATACGGGTCACATTTCATAATGGTCACACTAAAGCCACGAGCTTGCAAAAGCGCCCCCAGACTTGCCGCCGTCAAACCCTTTCCAATAGATGATACTACGCCTCCGGTAACAAAAACATATTTTGTCTGAAACTTGTTTTGCTTAATTTTTTTCACTTAAAACCTCTTTCATACGTTTTTCAACTTCAATAAGATCTGACGGAAGATCAACACCTAGACCTTGATAATCGGTCAACCCAACCCTAATCCGAACGCCCATATCGAGCGCTCTTAACTGTTCAAGACTTTCTGCCATTTCTAAAGCACAAGGACCATTTTGACAAAAACGGCCTAAAAAATCTTTTTTAAAAGCATAAAGCCCCAAATGTCTTTTGCAAACAAGAAAAGAAGGGGCACCAAGGGTTGGTAACCTTTTAGAATAAGGAACTGGGTAACGACTAAAATAAATAGCTTCACCCATTTTATTAATCAGCACTTTCACCACTTGGTTTTTTGATAAATCATTTAAGTCCAAATGTGTGGCCAAAGTAGCCATTTCGCAATCTGAGCCTTTCATATGACTTAGTAAAACTTCTAAAGCTTGTTTATTGATCAAAGGCTCATCACCTTGAACATTAACCACTATGTCAATATCAGGGTAACGCTCGGCCACTTCCCAAACTCGGTCTGTCCCACTTTGATGATCAGCTTTTGTCATAACAACTTCGGCCCCAAAGGCTTGAGCGGCCTTAAATATGCGCTCATCATCGGTTGCTATAACCACATGCTCAAATTGATTTGTACTTTTTACCGCAGACCAAACCCAATAGATCATAGGTTTAGATAAGATTAAAGCCAATGGCTTACCTTCAAATCGGGTCGATCCCCAACGGGCTGGTATAACGGCCATACTTTTCATTATTTACCCCCTACCGCCCAAGTCGCGTAAATAAATTTTTCGACCGCTTTGACTCCATGACCCAATCGGTTTGATACCGGAAATACTTCTGTTATACCCGATTGATCGATCAAATTTTTTAATTTTTGCCTTAACTCATTAGCTCCTAATTTATCAGTTTTTGTGGCAATAATGGCCAAATCAATATCTTGTTGGCGGGCAAATCTTAAAATCATTTCTTCTTCGTCTGACCACGCTCGACTAATATCCATAATCAAAAGCAACCCTTTTAAGGTCTCTCGCTGCGAAAGATATGTTTCAATCATATTTTTCCACTCTTCGCGCTCAACAAATGATCTTTGCGCATAACCATACCCTGGTAAATCGACAATGATAAGCTTTGGACTTAATTTAAAAAAATTAATAAGCGCTGTTTTTCCGGGCCTTTGACTGACGTAGGCCCATTTAGACATGGTTAATGAATTAATAAATGAGCTTTTTCCGGCATTAGAACGGCCAACCAAAGCCACCTCAGGTAAAGGTAAATTAGGATAGCCTTCGGGAGCAACAGCGCTTGTGATAAAACCTAGTTGATTCATTTTTAAACCTTATCAAATAAAAATATCTTATGAGAACAGCTTTTTTACTTTTATATCACATTCCCGAGTTATAAGACTTTTTTAAAAAATTATTGCGTAGCAAGAAGCCACTGACAATAAGCTTTTCTCTCAACTAATAAAAAACCACTACAAAATGAGCTTACTTTCCTATCACGTTATGAAATAAATATCCTAAAATCAATATCATTCATCCGAGCCTTAGGACACAAATACCCAATCCCGCCCCTCTAATCAAATCTGTCAAAGTTTAAAGACCAACCTCGTCCAAAATATCTGCGCCTCATTTTTGAATAGTCTTGTTTTGTCAATAATACAAACAAAGGAGTTACCACTATGAACCCTGTCCATGCCCAACTTATCAATCTTGAAAACCAGCAAATGTTACCCATCAACTCACCCCAAATAAACTTAGGTCAAGAGACTTTAGAACAAAGCTTTTGGGCTAAAAACTTGACTCCTCGCCATAGCCGAATTGAATTTAAAGACAACTCATATTATATTCGAGATTTAAGATCCGGTCAGCCCACATTGGTTAACAAAACCCATATTATCGAAGCCCAACTACAAGATGGCGACATTATTCAAATGGGGCAACTTGAACTCTTATTTAAAACAGGTAACACAAAATCAGAAAAACCTATGGTCAAACTGAGTTCAAAAAACACCACATGGAATGAGTCACTGATTACCCTTGATACTTTATCAAAAACTGAGTTTCCGGTACTGTTACTCGGCCCCTCAGGCACGGGTAAAGAAATTTTAGCGGATGCTATTCATACAAACTCATACCGAAGAAAAGGTCCTTATGTTAGAGTCAACTGTAGTGCCTTGAGCGAAACCCTGATCGAAAGCGAACTATTTGGCCATATTAAAGGGAGTTTTACGGGAGCCATTGCCGACCGAAAAGGAGCCTTCGAAGCCGCCCGCGGGGGAACTTTGTTTTTAGACGAAATTGGCGATCTTCCTTATGGCCTGCAAGCTAAACTTTTAAGGGCTCTTGAAAACGGTGAAATTAGGGCTGTTGGCTCAGATAAAGTCATTAAAACAGATGTTCGCATTATTGCGGCTACCCATATGCTACTAAAAAAACAAATTCAAGAAGGGCAATTTAGAGCTGATCTTTACTATCGTTTAAATGTTCTTCAACTCAACCCCCCATCGTTAAAAGATCGCATGGAAGACTTTGATGATTTATTATTTAAATTTTCAAGAGAATACCGAGTTCGCTTTTCATTTTATGCAATAGAAAAATTAAAAAAACATAATTGGCCTGGTAACATAAGAGAACTTAAAAATACGGTCGCAAGAGCCTGCGCTCATTATCCGGGACTAACCGTCGAAGACACTATGATTGATCGAATTTTAGACGATGTTGGCTCCTCGGGACTACCTTATGGTGTTACGTCCGCGAGCGGTCCACTTAAAAATGATCTTAATGTCATAAAAGAAATTGAAAAACAGATGATTGTTAAAAGACTGACTGCCAATAACGGTAACCAACGTCAAACCGCCCGTGACCTGGGAATGCCTAAAAGCACCCTTCACGATCGAATCAGAGTTTATAATATTGATCTCAATCTATTTAAACCTCAAAAAAATGAAGAAAACCCCTAACTTGATAGCCTATAACTAAACAAAAGCTCTGCTGTTTTACAGCAGGGCTTTTAAATGGTTTTGTCGATTCCGTCGTCGACCTGTAGACTTTCTTTTTGGTCTTTCTTTTTGGTCTTTCT
>DYOP01000110.1 GCA_020720425.1 Bdellovibrio sp.
CACAAGAAACACAACTTTATGCCTAGACATACCGACGCTAAAGGATATAGAGCTTGTTTCATAAGAGTATCCGACACCCTTTTCTTCCTCCTTCCCTTTTTTTAGATAACTTATAGTTTTAGGTCTACTTGCTGACCCACATTGTTATTGTTTAAATTTCTATTTCTCTGACATTAGGATTGTAAAAGTCGCTTCGCAATTTTTCAATTTGTTTTAGCGGGGAATCTTTGGCTATTTCTATTATGGAACTTAGTGATAGTTCAATCAATTTTAGATTATTTTCTTCAATGCCTCTGTCTAGGATATCAAACATTTTATCAAAGTTGATTCTCCTCTCTATGAAAGTTTTCTCAAAATAATCTTTTAACACCTCTTTTTGAGCTCGAATCTTTTCTATTTCAAACTCTTTCATTGCGTTAATGTTTGTTCTTTTAGTTTGTTCCTCTTGCGTTATCTTATGGTTTTCTTTTGCAATATCAAGAAGCATGGTTAAACCTTCGAATGCTTGCAGCGGAGTTGGTTTTAATACATTTACTATTGCATTTTTCATTAAACCATAATCCTTTCTATCTCTTGCTTGAAGTTCTTATTTTCATTTCCATTCTTATCTAGTAAAGAAATCTCTAAAGCTATTTTTAAAGATTTTCCTATTTCCATTAATTGAACTAATTCTTGCGATTGACAAAAATTTGTTTTTTCTAATAAGCGAGTATTTATTATAGAAAAATAAATGTTATCAAATCTTGTTGCCAGCCCATTTATAATATTTTCTAACTCATTAATTCTTTTATCAATTACTTTAAAACCCTCTATTGATAGTTTCATTTTTTCAATACCCACATCAGTATCTTTTCTATAGCCTTTGGCTTCCGTAAGATTTTCTTCAGCTTTAGAATTCATCACAAGACCCGTTACCGCAACAAGAGGACCCGCAACAATTCCGCCTAGCACCGCAGTCCCAAGAGCTATGCCGCCTCCGCCAACTGCCAGCGAACCTCCGCCAAGCCATGCTAGCGTCGCATTTGTTGCCGCAGCGCCACTCAAAGCACTTATAGCAGTACCTGTCGAAGCGGACGCTAATAACCCAACACCGCCGTAAGCTCCCAATGCTGTTAATGCACCGCTTGTTATCCCCTTACCAAGCCCAGAAGCAATTTCTAGTGAATTTGAAACCGCATTTTCTAGTTGCTTTATTTCTTCAGGAGTAAAAATTGCTTTTTCATGGTTTAATTTTGAAGTAGCTCTGTCTTTGCATTTATTTAATAATTCAACTAAATTTTTAATTTTCGTTGTAAATATTGATAATTTAAACTCTGCAAATTCTATAAGATTTGCATTTAGCGCTTCGCTCTCTTTTTTTAGCTCTTCTTCTTGTTGTCTAAATCTTCTTTGAGCGCTTCTGACTATTCGTTCTGCTTCTTCGTTTTTTTCATGTGCATCATAACCTTTTTTCGCCCCATACCCAGCCGCCATTAGCGCAAGACCGCCTAAAATAAATGGAATTGGCATTTTTTTAATCTCCTATAATCTTTACTCTAAATTTTTGCGCAACGCCATACAATGTTTGTAGTTGATTGCAAATATCTGCATTAACTGTATAAAAATCTTTTTTACTAAAATATTTGTGATACTTTAGTTCAAACATTTTATCAACCTTGCAAATATCTGGACGAGATTCGTAAATTATGCAAAATTTTAGATTTATATCAAAATATTTACATATTCCTTCACCATTGTCAAATAATTTTAGCTCATTAACAAATGCAATATTTTGACAACACAAACCGCAACCTGAACACGGGAACAAAATTATAGCCTTATAAGCGCCTCGCCTTGTATACACAAAGCCATCATTGATTTAGACCATTCACCGTACACCAAAGCCATAGATTGGTTTATGCCAAATTTTTTTAGCATTGTGTCTAAAACTTTTTGCTCTGCATCGCGCAATATATTGTCAGCGTATATAAGCGCCATAATCTCCAAGAGGATTATTTTCTGGCTTTCACTTGCTTGAAATTTTGAAAGTGTCGTTTCTAGGTCAAAACTATTTTCGTCAAAATCAATATCGCTAATTTGCATTTCTGAGCAATATGTTGAAATTACTAATTTTTCCGACTCTGAAAAGCTTTTATCGCTTCTGCTTACATGATGAGCAAGCTCCAGGAAGGCGCTTTTTTCTTGTGAATTGAGAAGATTTAGAAATATTTTAATACCTTTTACTAAATTTTTGAAGAACCGACACAAAAGAGCGCCTGATGCTCATTGCATTACAAAATTTGCTTGGACTAAAATCAACTTTTTTAGTCGGTTAGTGAGTAGCTGTGTTTAATTTATGCTTATTTTGTAACCACTCACCTACCTCTTAATTTTTAATTATTTTGCTTAGTTTTTGCCAAATATGACTTCAAAATGAGTGCTTTTTGACGCTTATCTAGGTCAAAATCAGCTTTTTTGGCAAGTAGGTGAGTGGTTATGTATTTTTTAGCATTTTTTAGTTGTTAAAGTATAGCTTGAAAGCTTCTATCGCTTTTTGAACTATTTTTTTCCCATCCCCATTAAGTTTTTGAGCCCAACTGTCAAGCTCGTTGAAGTCCCAAATAGTTTTCATATCTCCAAACTCCTCTCTCCACCGCCCAAACTCCTCTTCAAAACTCGTTTCATCTTTTATATTTTGGAGTATCTCAAGCATGCTAAACAGCATTAAAGACTCTTTATCCTCAATGTTTTCTTTAAAGCTCTTGACTGTTTCAGAAGACATATTTTTCTTATGTGTCAGTTGTACTTCAAGCAAGTTGATATATGCCACATCTAGTTTCGGATTTATATCTATAGCTTTTTGATAAGCCTCTATCACTTTGTCATACTCTTTTTTATTTCTGTATGTATTTCCTAGGTTGGAGTATGCCTTATCATTTTTCGGATTTATCTCTATAGCTTTTTGACAAGCCTCTATCGCTTTGTCGTACTCTTTTTTATCGTTGTATGTATTTCCTAGGTTGGAGTATGCCGCATCAAGTCTCGGATTTATCTCTATAACTTTTTGATAAGCCTCTATTGCTTTGTCATACTCTTTTTTATTGGCGTATGCAATCCCTAGGTTGCCGTATGCCGCATCAAGTCTCGGATTTATCTCTATAGCTTTTTGATAAGCCTCTATCGCTTTGTCGTACTCTTTTTTATTTCTGTATGTATTTCCTAGGTTGGAGTATGCCTTATCATCTTCCGGATTTATCTTTATAGCTTTTTGATAAGCCCCTATCGCTTTGTCGTACTCTTTTTTATCGTTGTAAGTAAATCCTATGTTGAAGTATGCCTTATCATTTTTCGGATTTATCTCTATAGCTTTTTGAAAAGCCTCTATCGCTTTGTCGTACTCTTTTTTATTTCTGTATGTATTTCCTAGGTTGGAGTATGCCTTATCATATTTCGGATTTATCTTTATAGCTTTTTGATAAGCCTCTATCGCTTTGTCATACTCCTTTTTAATGCTGTATGCAAGTCCTAGGTTGAAGTATACCGCATCATCATATTTCGGATTTATATATATAGCTTTTTGATAAGCCTCTATAGCTTTGTCATATTCTTTTTTATTGGCGTATGTAAATCCTAGTCTGTCGTATGCTTTATCATATTTCGGATTTATCTTTATAGCTTTTTGATAAGCCCCTATCGCTTTGTCGTACTCTTTTTTATCGTTGTAAGTATTTCCTAGGTTATAGTATGCCTTATCATCTTCCGGATTTATCTCTATAACTTTTTGATAAGCCTCTATCGCTTTGTCGTACTCTTTTTTATTGGCGTATGCAATCCCTAGGTTGCCGTATGCCGCATCAAGTCTCGGATTTATCTCTATAGCTTTTTGATAAGCCTCTATCGCTTTGTCGTACTCTTTTTTATCGTTGTAAGTAAATCCTATGTTGAAGTATGCCGTATCATCTTTCGGATTTATCTCTATCGCTTTGTCGTACTCTTTTTTATCGTTGTAAGTATTTCCTAGGTTGAAATATGCCATATCTGTTTAGTCCTATCAATATTCTGGTGTGAATTCACTTTAAAAAGATCAGAGTTTAAACCAAATTTTTTGAGAAGTGTATCATATGGGCTTTTAAACTTTCCCGCATTCCCACTCTCCGAGACCGTGAAAGAACCACCACGCTTTCAAGCCTCCCAGCCTTCAATCAATCACAATCACACCTGCTATTCCAAATTTTCCCTCGTTCCCACTCTCTGAGTCACTGCCATTAAAAGATAGGTGTCAGGCACTCTTTTAAAACTTTTCTTATTTTTTTCTTCAAATACGGGTCAGGCGTTAAATGTTAATAAACCTCCTTCCGAAGAAAGCAAAAAAGTCTATTAACATTTAACGCCTGACCCGTATTTGATCGGTGGATTGAGTGATGATGAGCCCTTTAGTAAGGCGATGAAAATCCATCGAAGCGCCTGTGATGCAGCTATCCC
>DYOP01000001.1:0-32115 GCA_020720425.1 Bdellovibrio sp.
TCCCAATGCCCCCTATAAATCGCCTTTTTTGGCCCAAGTGTAAACAATGTATACATACTTTTTGTTTCAGCTCGCTTATATCAAATCTCTGCTTTGGTCATAAAGTTGCTTATAGTTTTGTATCATCAACCAATGAGGAGATAAGCCATGTCACATCTATCAAGTCGTTCAGATCGTTCGAATAAGTCACATAAGTTAATTTTAGGAATTACTTTATTAACTTTAGTAAGCAGCATGGCCTTTGCGGCGCCCAATGCACTAAAGCCCTCTGAAGTGAGAGAAAAAATATCACGCAATTTGATTGATGTTAATGCCAAAGGCAAAGTAGATGCTTTAAAGCTAACGGCACTTATTAAACAAAATATGCTTCAGATGACCCGAGGTAAAATATCTTCTACTGAGCTAGAATTAGCACTAAAAAAATCATTTTCAATTAAAGAAGATGGTATCGCACAAGAAGTTAATTTAGTTGAAGTATCTAAAACGATAGAAGCCACAAGAGGCACCCTTGAAAAACTAAATCGCAACGAGCTTGATGCCGATGCTCAGTTATTAGTTCAACAGCTTGAGCGCGGACTCGAAGTCACTCCCCGATTTTTAGCTTTAGCTGCTCTAACTTCAAAAGCTGGTTCAAATGTGACCCATGTTGAGGCTTTTGCAAAAGAACTTTCTTTGATTAAAGAAATTTTAACCCAAATGAAACCTGAAGAAACCAAATCCCATTTAGATGTTATGGAATTAGCTGTTGAATTAAAATTAAGAAGCCCTGAGACCACAGGCGACCAAGCCTTTTTTAATGCTCTTAAAGATAAATACGGCGAAGAGCTAGCCAGTAAAAAAATGCAAGAATTATTAAATTGTGTAAGATAAAAAAGTTAATTTTGTCTTTCAATAAAGCTTAAATAATAATAAAGAACCGGCACAAAATAAAGCGTAAGCAGGGTCGAAAAAAAGACCCCGCCGACGATGGTTAGCGCCATACTTGATGTCGCTTCATGCCCCATCCCCCCCTTAACTAATAAAGGAAGAGCGGCCAGCATCGTTGCTACCGAAGTCATAAGAATGGGCCTTAGCCTCACCGGGCAAGATTTTGCCAAAGCCTCTTTGATTGATAAATTAGGATTCAAAGCTCGCGTTTGATTGGCAAACTCAACCAATAGAATTGAATTTTTTTTAGCAATACCCATTAAAACAATAAGACCAATTAACGAATAAAGATTAAGTGAGTTGGATGTAAAATAAAGAACAATAAAAGCTCCTATAACGGCAAATGGCAATGGCGCCAAAACTGATAAGGGATGAACAAAACTATTATATTGTATTGCCAAAATAAGATAAGCCACAAGCAACCCAAATAAAATCGACCAAGTAATACTTTTAAATGATTCTGAAAACTGCGAAGAAGCTCCTTCAAAAACCAACTGATAGGGGGCTGGTAAAATTTCTACGGCTATTTGCTGAGCTTTATCTAAGGCCTCTTGCTGAGAAACCTTTGAAGTTAGGTTACCAAAAACAGAAATTGATCTTTGCCGATTAATTCGGTTAATGGATTGCACAACCGGCTCTTCGCGTACTTCAATAAAATACGAAAGAGGCTCAAGGTTACCCACTAAATTCCGCACATAAATTTTATTAAAATCCTTTTGCGATAAAATCGCATCCGCTTCGGCCTTTAGCCTAATATCAAATCTTTTGCCATTTGAAGTCATTTGACCAACAACAAAACTGCCTACTAATGTCTGGAGGGTTCGGCTAATGGCATCCATAGAAACCCCGCGAGAGGCCATGGCATCGCGTTTTGGGTAAACCCTAATTTCTTTAATTCCTCTTTTATAATCTAAATCTAACTCTTGTGCCACGCCTTCGCTCTCAAGTTTTTTAATAATTTCAGCTGCGTATTGATCAAGCTTTTCCAAATCGGGCCCTCTTAGGTTAAACGAAACCGGAAAGCTTCGACCCGAGGTTAAGCCACGAGTCGAAACATCTCGAATCTGTACTTTTACACCCTCAACTAATTTTAATGCCTTTCTTACCTTTTCGATCACTTGAGTGTGACTTGCCTTTCGTAAATTTTGATCAAGTAAAATAAGAGGGGCAAAACCCTGATTGGCTGAGCTTGAAGGCCCACCCGCTCCAACAGAAATAAAAAACCCTTTGATTTCAGGAATTCCTTTTAGAGCTTGGGCAATTTCTTTACCCTTTTCATAAGTAACCTCTAAGGCCGAATCAAGCTGAGTCTGAAAAGACATAATTAAAAAGTTTTGATCTTGGCTTGGAACAAATTCTTTTTTTATTTTTTTAAATAAATATAAACTCGAACCAAAAAACGCCAACGAAATCATGATGGTGATTAAAGGAACTTTTAAAGACCATTTAAGCGATGATTGATACCAGCCCGATAGGGACTCAAAAAATATTTCAAGCCTATGCTCCCATTTTGATGGCTTAAAACTTCCCGAAAGCATTTGACTTGCCCGCATGGGCGTTATGGTAACAGCATCAAGAAGTGATAATGCCACCGCCACCGACATGACTACGCCAAACTGAAAAAAGAATTTTCCGATAATTCCTTTCATAAAAACAATCGGCAAAAAAACGGCTATCACAGCCAAGGTCGCCGCAATAGTTGCTCCTAGCACCTCATGAGTGCCATCTAAAGCCGCCTGGTGAGCTGATTTGTTCATTCGATAGTGGCGAATAATGTTTTCTAAAACCATAATGGCATCATCAACAACAATAGAAACAACCAAGGCCAAGGCCAGCATAGAAAATAAATTAAGAGTAAAGTTACCCAAAAGCATAACAATAAAGGTTCCCACAATTGATGTCGGAATTGATAAAAGAATATTGAGACTGGCTGGCAAGCTCCCTAAAAACATAAATACCACAATAATGGTTACCAAAACAGCGATGCCAAGTTTTAATAGTGTAGAACTGACCGTGGCGCGAGTTGAAAGGGTGTAATCTACATTAATCCTAGCCTGATATCCATGGGGAAGTGCCGGAATGAGCCCGTCCATATAGGCTCGCACTTTTTTAGCGACCTCAACCTCATTGGTTCCTCTTTGCTTTCGAACAATCAATGAGACCGCATTTTTACCATCGACTTCAGCAATACGCCGAACATCACTTGATCCGTCTTCTACACGCGCAAAATCTTTGATTTTAAAAACACGGTCATGCACAATTTGACCGCCCCTTTTTTGAATTGGTAAATTTGAAAACTCAACAGCAGATAGCGCTTCGCCCATAAGTCGCGAATTTTTTTCTTGTTTTTTATTACTAATTAAACCCAAGGGTCTTTCAACGTGTTGTTGTTGTATCGAATCAATTAAATCTGTTACCGTAAAATCAAATTGACTTAACTTTTCAAAATCAATCCATATCCTTAAGTTACGAATACTAAACCCACCAATAGAAACCTCACCCACGCCCGCAATACCCTGAATACTAGGCATGACCGAATATTCTAAATACTCAACAACCTCTTCAAGGGGGCGATCGGCCCAAAATCCAATAAACATAATCGGATCTTCTGTTGGGTTTTGTTTGCTAATGACAGGAGCCTCGGTAACACCTTCGGGCATTCTGATTTGAGATATCGCTGTTTGAACCTCCTGTAAGGCAACATCAATATTTTTATTAATATCAAATTCAACCTGAATCGAGCCTTGCCCCGACCGGGCTGAGGATTTAACTTCAATGATTCCTTCGACCGAAGCCAATCGTTGCTCGACTTTATCAAGTATTTCCGCTTCAACCACCTCAGGAGAGGCCCCTTCATAAACGATTGATATTGATAAAATTGGAAAATCAACATCTGGCATTTGGCTGATCCCAAGCCTTGAAAGACTAATTCCCCCAAACACAATAAGCGAAAACATGGTAACCCATGCAAAAACAGGTTTTTTTATCGAAAGCTCAACGATATTCACTTAGAACACCTTTAATATAATATTAATTTGCTCGACCTCGGCATCAACATCGGCATCGACATCAGCATCATGCTCTTGATACGAAACAAGGTCTTTACTTATAGGGCCAGCCTTAATAAAAAATCGGCCCATCTGATAGGCGCGGTTTATTGACAAAAAAGATTGGGGATCTTTCCCGCGGGTAGCACTCATTACAATCGGAACATCAATTTGTTTTATAAGTTTGGCCAGCTGATATCCAACAGAAATAAAATTATTTTTAAATTCCGAAGACAAATCATTAAATATAATCTGACTTGGCACAATAATAACGATGTCTTTTTGTTGCTGACTTATTTTAATGTTTTTTAAGCTCGGTTCAGACTGAATTGCCTTTACAATAAAATCATAAATATCAATGGCCTCTACTTTATTAGAAGATGACTTAATTCCGATATCAATAATATCCGTGCCTGCCCCTTTACTTTGCGATCCTTGTCCTTCCTCGTCACCACCTGTAACCCCAACTCCTGCCATCACTTGAGAGCCAATAAAATGCATTTTTTTTTGAATGCTCTCTTGAAATTCTTTTTGTTTTTTTTGGTCACTGTTTGATGTAGCATAAAGAACAACAAAAAAGGCAAAGAGCAAAGTAATAAAATCGGCATAGGATACCAGCCAACGTTCGTGGCTTTCGCTTTCGTGCTTGAGTTTACGCTTCATTTATTTAAGTTCCAAATAAGAATTCATCTTCATTTCTACTAAAAATGGACTGAGGTCATCTTTTAAGCCCAAGGCCCCAGCAAGTAACATCTCTTTTTCTGAAACATCTTGTTCGATTATTTTTTTAATTTTATTAGCAAGTGGTAAAAAAAGTAAGTTCGCAAGTGATACCCCATAAATAGTAGCAACAAAGGCCACCGCAATCCCTGATCCCAATTTTGAAGTATCCGTTAGATTTGCCATAACATGGATTAACCCCAAAACGGCGCCAATAATGCCAATGGTGGGCGAAAACCCGCCGGCATCGGTTAATACTTTAACTGCATTGAGTTGCCTTTTTTCAAATTGATCAAGCCTGGCCTCAAAAGTATCAAGTATCACTTCGCGGCTAGCCCCATCAACTACGGCGCTTAAAATATCTTTAAACCAAATGTCTTTAATCTGAGAAAGTCTTGGCTCAAGAGTCACCAGGCCCTCTTTTTTTGCCTGCCGAACAAAGGCCAGCATGGTGTTTATATTTTCTGTATTTTGAGTTTTCTGATTAAAAAAAGCTTTTTTAATTAAGCTCATACACAGGGTAACATCAGACCAATTATTTGATAAAAACACGGCCCCAAGGGTGCCTCCCGCGACAATTAAAAAAGCAGAGCCCTGCAAAAGGCTTTCAAAATGCCCGCCTTCTATGCTGTTACCCAAAAAAATAGCGCCAAAACCAATAATAAGTCCGAAGATTGAAATTTTATTCATTTGATTACCTTAGCTTGGAGTCAGCCTAAGGGCAAAAAAAAATTCCAGAAAGTACTGAAAGCAATAACCCCAAAGTCTAAGGTGGGTGGCCATGGTAACAACTTTAGGCTTCCCGATACTAAGTCGGGCCTGCACACCATCGTCAGGGACAGCCCCCTAAAATAAAGCTTGTCGGGTTATTCTTTTCTGACTTTCTGGAACAATTTAAGTTTATTCGTTTTTTAAATGATTTCAATTAAAATTCAAATACCTCGCCTTTTTGATACATAAATTAAAAAAAAAGCTAACTCTAAATACTCTTTACTTTTTTACGCTCATTAAATGGGCAAGTTGATCCATTTCAATCGAAACAGCTGTGGTTAGCTCGACCGACTCAGAAGAAAACTTTTCAACGCTTGAGGCTACATGGGCAATATTTTGCGTTCCTTTATCAATTTCATTAATAGCCATGCTTATTTGAGATATGCCTTGCGATTGTTCCGAGGAGGCAACCGATATTTCTTCGGTTACTGAACTCAATTTTTCGATATTTCCAAAAATGCTTTTTAACAACTGGCCTGACTCGCTGGCTAGCCCCTGACCGCCTTTGACCAAATCAACCGTTTCTTGAATTAATCCACCAATGAGCTTAGCTGATTCCGAAGTTTTTTGAGACAAAGCCCTAACGGCATCAGCAACCACGGCAAACCCTCTGCCCGCTTCACCCGCACGAGCCGCCTCAACCGAAGCATTAAGAGCTAACAAATTAGTTTGAAAGGCAATATCGTCAATGACCGTCGTGATTTTAGCAATTTCATTAGATGAAGTTGCTATTTTCATAATAAAACTAAATAAATCATCCATCTTTTTTTCGCCAACTTTAGCGCTTTCCGAGGATTGTCCCGAAAACTGAGCTGCCATTTGTACATTTTCAGCGTTTCTTTTAACCATCGAAGACAACTCTTCGACAGAGGCGGCAATTTCTTCAACGGCCGCAGCCTGGGCCTCAGCGCCCGAAGCCAGTTGGCCCGAAAGAACATTCATTTCTGTCGATTGATCTTTGGTTTTTTGCATACTTATCATGGCCTCATCCATAATTTTTTTAACAATTGAGGTCATACTTTTTAAATATGCAAATCCCAATACGAGTGGCAAAACTCCGAGAGCTACAACAAAAATAAGCATTATATTTTGTGTTTTTTGACTGTTGTTTGTTTCGGTAACAAAAGCTTTTTTTACATCGCCATCAACCGTAATAATTAATTTGTCTAAATGTTCAAAAGCCTTTTCGGCTAATGGAATTAAATCTGAAATAGCCATGGCAAATGCCGAATTTTTATCTTTTTTTCTGGCCTCCTGAACGGCCACCCACTTTTCTGAATAGAGATTGACCTCTTTTTTTACCTCATCATAGGGCCCCATACTCGTTTCTAAAAGCTTATTTACCTCGGCAAAATAACTTTGAGCAATTTCTACTCGAATCATATAGGCTTCATCATCTTGCTCCCCGAGTGCCGCCAAAACATTTGAATTAAAAAGGCCAAAGTTTTTTAAAATATTTGTGGCCTGCATAACGCTATTTAAGCCATTATTAGCTGTTTCCGTTAATACCGTTGTCGTTTTTTTTGATACAAAATAATAAACTCCGCCCATAGCCACTGTTAAAATACTGATAAGCAAAATAAACATAACGGTGGCTTTAGCAAATCCTAACTTTTTAATCATACAAGTGCTCCTTACTCTTGATCTAATATGCCACGGCACGACTGAGATTTTAAATCTGAATTTTATTATTAGACTAAGGGCTTGATCGTCGGGGGCTTAATTTTTGTTGATTGCCTAAATTCTTTAGCCTATTTATATCGAGGTGAATTCGACTCAAACAAATAATAATCTTTTATCGTCTAAACAGGCCCTCAAAATTTCGGAGGTTAATCTTTTAATTAAATCCACACTCGAGTCGCAAATTGGCTCAGTTTGGGTTCAGGGTGAAATTTCAAACTTCAAACCCCATAGTTCGGGTCACTACTATTTTTCGCTTAAAGATGAGTCCTCACAAATTAAAGCCGTTATGTTTAAGGGCTATAACAGTAAACTTAAATTTAGACCTACCGAAGGAATGTCTGTTTTAGCCCGCGGCCAAATCAGTTCTTATCCAGCCCGCGGTGAATATCAAATTTATGTTGAGCTTTTAGAGCCTCTGGGTGCTGGCGCCTTACAAAAAGCATTTGAGGAGTTAAAAAACAAATTGCGCTCTGAGGGTCTTTTTGATCTTGCAAAAAAACGCCCCCTCCCTTTATATCCCCAGCATATCGCCCTGGTAACATCCCCTACGGGCGCAGCCATTCAAGACATGGTCCATGTTTTAAAAAGACGCAGTAAATCGGTTCGCATAACTCTTGTGCCAGCCTTGGTTCAGGGGGCTCAGGCCGCCAGTGATCTTTGCCAAGCCTTAGATAAAATTTATAAACTTAATCTTTTTGATCTTATTATTATTGGCCGAGGAGGAGGATCTACCGAAGATCTTTGGCCATTTAATGATGAGGCGCTCGCTCGAAAATTATCACAAAGTCCTATCCCTACAATCTCTGCCGTAGGGCACGAAGTGGATTTTACAATAACCGATTTTGTGGCTGATCTTAGGGCTCCAACCCCTTCGGCGGCAGCTGAGCTTGCCGTTAAATCAGATGAAGAAATATTTTTAATGCTTCAAAAACAACAGCGCTCATTAATTCTTTCTTTTCGTAGACAGCTCGAAATGCGCCAACAGTTACTTTCTTCTTTTTTATCGCGCTTAACTGATCCTAAAAAACGGTTACATGATTTACTCCTTAAGCATGATGATCTAACCGAAAGATTAAATTATTCAATCAAGAGAATTTTTCAACAAAAACTTATTGCTCTAAACTTACTTCAAAAAGGCCTTCCAGATCCAAAACTTAAACTCGTCACGCTTTTTAAACAAATTGATCAACTTGGTAGCTCTCTTTTTTTAGGCATAAATCAAAGGTTTACATTGTCAAACCAAAAACTCAAATCTCAGGTCAATTTACTTAATAATCTTAACCCCCTTAACACGATCCTTCGGGGTTACTCGGTTACTAAAAGCTTATCAGATTCAAAAATAATTACTCATACTTCTGAAATTAAACCCTCAGATATGATTCTAACTTATTTAACTGATGGGGTTGTTACCAGCCAGGTAACACAAGTTACCAAACAACCTTTATTAACGTTTAACCATGGTTCCACAAAGGAGTCTTTATGAACTTTGAAAAAAAACTTTTAAGACTTGAGCATATTGTTCAAAAAATGGAAAAAGGCGAGCTGAGCCTCGAAGAGTCCTTAGCCCTTTACGAAGAGGGCATTAAGCTCACGCGCGAATGTCAAACACAGCTGACTGAAGCCGAAGAACATGTCAAAAAACTTTCATCAATCGATGCCAATGGTCAACCCACATTTGAAACTATAATCACAACAAGCTCTGCTTCAAACATGAATGAGTCTTGATTTAATGAATGATTTTCAAAAACATGTGACCCACTATATACAGTGGCTCGAAGGCCTACAGCACCCCCTCACTTTAGATTTAGCTAAATCCATTGGCTACTCATTAAATGGCGGAGGAAAAAGGTTTAGACCCCTATTAGGCCTTTCCCTAGCCACTGATTTTGATTTCGATTTGTCTCCGGTGTATCCTTGGCTTTTTTCAATTGAAATGATTCACACTTACTCACTTATCCATGATGATTTACCGATTATGGATAACGATGACTACAGACGAAACCGCCCAACCAATCACAAAGTGTTTGGTCCTAGCACAGCTCTTTTGGCTGGTGATGCTCTTATTAGCGAATCAATTTTAAATTTGGTAAAACATTATCCCAATGACTCTGTGCTAGCTTTAAAACTTATAAAGTTACTCTGCACCGCCATAGGGCCCGAAGGCATGGTCCAAGGCCAAATGCTCGATATAACATCTAAAAACTCGCTTCTTAATTTAAAAGACCTGACCTATATGCATCGACTTAAAACGGGGGCTCTCATTTGGGCAACGCTTTTAGGAACCGCTTATATTTTAAATCTGAGTGATGATCAGTTATCATGGGTTGACCAATTAGGCTGGGATATAGGTTTGGCTTTTCAAATTAAAGATGATCTTTCTGACTCTTCTGAAAATATTGAGCACGGGAGCCTTCCCCATTTAATTGGCCTTGATGGATCAAATGATCTTTTAAATTCGACCATTCAAAGGTTTGACACCCATCTTTCGCATCTTAATTTAAAAGAAAAAGAACTTTCAATACTTATTTATCATTATCTAGAAAACAAGGGCAGGTAACATGATTTTGTTTCGAATACTTTTTTTTGCAATCAAGTTTTCTTATTTTATTTTAAGTGTTTTCATTTATTTATTATCCGGAACTCTTGCGCATATTTTAATTAAGGATTTTTATTTAAGACACAACCTAACCTCGCAAATTCTTCATTATTTATCTAAATTGGGCCTGGTGATTTTTAATGTTAAAGTAAAATCTATTAATTATGATAAGCACACCCTTAAGCCGCCCCTTTTAGTTGTTTCTAATCATGTTGGGTTTTTAGATGTATTAATTATTGTGGCAAAAACGCCTTGTTTATTTGTTACTTCATACGAGATTAAAGAAACTCCCTTTTTAGGATGGCTAACCGATGCCGCTGGCTGCCTATATGTTGAAAGGCGCAATCGTGGCAACATTCATAACGAAGTTGGTAACATACGAAATGCACTTAACCTTGGCTTAAATGTTGTTTTATTTCCCGAGGCGACATCATCCAATGGCTGCCAAGTGTTACCATTTAAAAAATCCATGTTTGTAGCTGCTGCCAACTCAAAAGCCCTAATTTTGCCTATCACCCTTAACTATACTCAAATTGATAAAAGGCCAGTCACCTCTTCAAATAAAGATTATGCTTTTTGGTATGGAGATCAGTCATTTTTTCCAGCTCTTATCAAACTTTTTTCAAACTTTTCTATTGATGTTGAGCTAACCTATTCAGAAAAACTAAAAATGAATCACGCCGATGATCGAACCCCTGTTTCAATTAGGGCTCACGAGCTGATCTCTTCAAATTACCGCCCCATATTAGACTAATTACTTTTTATTTATCCCGAGCCTGAAGGCTTCGAAAAATACTTTGTAAATTTATATATCCCCAAAAGCTCACCAACAAAAAACCTCGGGAAGCTCAAAAGTGATCCCTATTTTTTATCCTTGAGGCCTCAAGCGCAGGATAGCGCCATGCTTGCAGAGGCCATGGATGGCCGTGCCTCAAAGATAAAAAGTAGGGATCACTTTTGAGCTGTACAATGTTTTTTTAAGTATCACCACTTAAATAATGGATTTTAAGAACCAGCTCTGCTCGTTTTTATAATCGCGCACTAAGCAGGTGATATAGCAATGTATTTAAAAGCCCGATTACCAATATCGTAAAGGCTGAGGCCAAAACAACTGTTTTAGTAAACCATTTTCTATTGTTGTAGACTTCATGATCTTTAGCGGCCTCTGATATAACTTCATTTTGATCATCATCTTTTATCATATACATATATACAATAGGCTTAAGATATATATAGGCCCCTACAACAGAACCCAGGCCTGCCCAGAGCGTAAGCCATAAAAGCCCCTGATCTAAGGCTTGTGTGAAAATAAAAAACTTACCAAAAAACCCAAGTGCGGGCGGCACTCCCGCCAGTGAAATTAAAAGCACTGTAAATGATCCTGCAAGCCAGGGGCGTTTATAGGCCAAGCCTTTTATATGATCTGTGCTAATTTCGTCTGAATATGATTTTTCTAAAAAACTAACCATAGCCAATGCCCCCATATTCATTATCGAATAGGTGACTAAATAAAACATAACCGCCGTCATGCCAAGTTTTGTGGCTCCTAATCCTATTACAATGATACCCATTAAAATATATCCCGAGTGGGCAACGCTCGAAAATGCCAACATTCTTTTTAGATTATTTTGAACAAGGGCTCCGGCGTTACCGGCAAATATTGTTATAGCGCCTATCCATTGTAAAATATTTAACATCGAATCGTGGTTAACCAAAAAGCTACCTACAAATATTCGGGCAAAAGCCGCAAATGAGGCCATTTTAACGGCTGTTGACATAAAGGCTGTATGAGGAGTGGGAGCTCCTTGATAAACATCCGCTGTCCATACATGAAATGGAAACAAAGATACTTTAAATAAAAATCCGATCATCAAAAAGATCATACCGACAGCAAATAAAGGTGATTGGCCAATTAGCAGATCAGCTTTTTCGGTTAAAACGGTTATAGAAGTTGTGCCAAGGTTACCATAAATAAAAGCAATTCCCTGAAGCAAAATGGCTGAAGCAAAACTGCCCAAAACAAAATATTTTATGGCGGCTTCTTTAGATAGTTTTTGCTCATGAGAAATACCAATCATCATATATAAGGCAAGCGACATAACTTCTATTCCAACAAATAGGGTTAATAGGTCTGTCGCCATAACCAGAACCAGCATCCCCAACACCGAATTGAGTGTTAAAAACACAAGTTCTGCAAACTGATCCCCATTTGTACTTTGGTTATCTCTCATTAAAAACAATGAGGCCAGGGCCAAAAGTAAACATGTTGTTGAGGCTATAATGGCAATCCCATCAACGGCAATCAGGTTTGAAAAAGCAAAGGGATTGGCTCTGCTTAGTAAAAGAAAATAAACAGTTACCATTAGAAGAAGAGCGGCTAGGATTGTGCCAACTCCTTGAATCATTGATAAAAAATTATTTGGTTCTTTGTTTTTATTTAAGACCTTAACAATAAGAGGTGTTAAAGAGCCCATAAATAATACAAAAAGTGGAGAGGCAACGATAAGATCTGCAGCCGAAGCAAGTAACATGAGTCCCCCTGTTATTTTTTTACATCAAGAGTGTAAGATGATTGATTTTTAACCCAATGCTCTAAACTATGCCTAGAGTAATTTAAAAAGTCATTTGGCCTAAGTCCCATCCAAAAAACAAGCACAATGAATGGACTTAAAATGATCCACTCTCTTGCGCTTAGATCAACTAAATGATCTTTGTGCCCAGACAGCTCTTTGCCCGTAGGACCATAAAACACTTTTTTAACCATCCAAAGCATATAGGCTGCGCCCAACACTACGCCAATAACTGCAAAATAGGCCCAAACAGGATTTGATTTATAGCTACCCATTAAAATCAAAAACTCACCAATAAATCCATTCGTCATAGGAACTGCAATCGAAGATAGCGTAATAATTAAAAACGCAATCGTATACCATGGCATAAAGGGAGCTAGGCCCCCATAGTGGGCAATTTGCCTTGTGTGGGTTCTCTCATAAATCATTCCCACCAAAAAGAACAAGGCCCCTGTTGAAATTCCATGATTAAGCATTTGATAAAGGGCTCCGGTAACACCCATTTGATTAAGCGCAAACAAACCCATAAGCACATATCCCATATGAGACACAGACGAATAGGCTACAAGCTTTTTAATGTCGGTTTGAACTAAAGCCATAAGGGCCCCATAAATTATACCAATCACCCCAATCACCATAAATAGCCAGGCCCAGTATTGAGCCGCCTGCGGAAACAAAGGAATGACCCATCTAACAAATCCATAGGTTCCCATTTTTAACATGACGGCGGCAAGTAGCACCGAGCCCGCTGTTGGTGCTTCTACGTGCGCATCTGGTAACCATGTGTGAACCGGAAAGGCCGGCGTTTTAATAGCAAAGGCTATTGAGAAGGCAAAAAACATAAGCGTTTGAGGGGTCAGAAGCACGCCTCCCACAAATGGAATTTGCATTTTATACCAATCCAATAAATTGGCTGAATAACTGCCCATAAGCTCTTTATGCATTAAAATTAAATAGATCATGGCCAGTAACATTAAAATAGAGCCTGCCATAGTATAAATAAAAAATTTAACAGTTGCATAAATCCTTCTGGCCCCGCCCCAGATGCCAATTATAAAATACATAGGGACAAGCGAAAGCTCCCAGAATAAATAAAATAAGATGGCATCAATAGATAAAAAGGTGCCAATCATTGCCGTTTGAAGCACAAATAGCGAGGCGTAGTAACCTTTTTGGCTTTTATTTATCGAGTTCCATGATCCTAAAATAGCTATCGGAAATATAAACACGGTCAGTAAAACAAGCCAAAACGATAAACCATCAACACCAATTGAATAAGATATACCAAACTGAGAAATCCACGAGTAATTTTCAGTTAATTGTAAGCTCGCTGTTGAGGGGTCAAAGGCCATAAATAATTTAGCACCCAATAACAATTCAGCGAGGCTTAAACCCAGTGCGGCCTGTTTTAAAAGATCTGATTTGCTGTTAAAAATTAACAGAATAATCGCGGCCAAAAGAGGAAATAAAATAATCTGGCTTAGTAACATAGACTCACCTATACCCCAAAGAAAATGGTTAAAATAATAGCAACACCCATAACAATGTATAAAGCATAGGTTTGTATGTTACCGGTTTGCATGGCTTTACTCATTTTTCCGGTACCAATTGACATATCAGTTAATACGTAAGTTAGCTTATCAATAATACGCACATCCACGTACAACCAAAGGTCTTCGGATGCCTTAACAAGAGGATTTAAAATATAACGCTGATAAATTTCATCAACATAGTATTTGTTAAACACAAGTTCATAAGCTTGACCTAGTTTTTGAACTAATAATTTTGGAATTTCAGGTTTTACAATATAAAACACATAAGCCGTTACCGCCGAAAGTAACGCTAAACCAACACTTAATCCCATAAGGCCCCACTCAAGGGCTGCATGATCAGCATGGCCCCCATCCACAGCCGTTGCCGCTATCGGATGCACAAGGCTACCCTCAAGCCAATGCTCTAAGACATTCGCAGGGTGGGCTGGTAACACCTCTGATATAACATGAGGAATTCCTAACCAACCCCCAACAATAGATAGTACAGCTAGGGCAATCAGGGGTATAAGCATAGAGTAAGGTGACTCATGAGGGTGGTGGTGCTTTTTATCAAAGCGCTCTTGACCCCAAAAAGTAAGGGCCATAAGGCGAGTCATATAAAAAGAAGTCAGAGTGGCGCCGAGCACCCCGATAGCCCAAAAAATCCAATGCCCATTTGAGCTTGAAAAACTTTGCCATAATATTTCATCTTTCGAAAAAAATCCGGCAAAAGGCGGCATTCCAATAATGGCAAGCCAGCCCGCTAAAAATGTAAAATACGTAATTGGTAAATATTTTTTAAGTCCACCCATACGTCTCATGTCCTGCTCATGATGCATTCCATGAATCACTGATCCCGATCCTAAAAACATGAGGGCTTTAAAAAAAGCATGGGTCATTAAATGAAATAGAGCGGCCCCAAAAGCCCCCACACCACAGGCCAAAAACATATACCCAAGCTGTGAAACAGTTGAATAGGCCAAAACTTTTTTAATATCCCATTGAGCAAGTCCAATGGTGGCAGCAAGCACCACGGTTAATGCCCCAATAATAGCAATAACCATTAAAGTATAAGGGGCTGCCGCAAATAAAAAGCTCAATCTAACAATCATATAAACACCAGCTGTTACCATTGTGGCAGCATGGATAAGAGCCGAAACTGGTGTTGGCCCAGCCATAGCATCAGGAAGCCATACATATAACGGAATTTGAGCTGATTTTCCGGTAGCACCAATAAATAACAACAGCGTCCCTAAAGTTAGAGGGCTGAGCCAAGAAAGTGTTGGGCCGACGGGGACAAGTGAATTAATTTTTTCAAACTCCAGAGTTCCGAAGTGAAAAAACAATATAAACATTCCAATAATAAAAGCCGCATCCCCAATTCGATTGGTAATAAAGGCTTTCATGCCTGCGGTTGCTTTTTCTTCGTCGTTAAACCAAAATCCAATCAAAAGATAAGAGGCAAGACCTACGCCCTCCCATCCCACAAACATAATTGGCAAACTGTCGCCGGTAACAAGGACCAACATATTAAACAAGAAAAAGTTTAAATATGAAAAATATTTAGTAACACCCCTGTCTTCGTGCATATAGCCTATCGAAAACAAATGGATCAAGGTCCCCACACCTGTTACGACTAAAACCATAATGGCACTAATCGGATCAACCACAAAGCGAGCTGGTATTTTGAGTTCATCAACGGTTATCCAGTCAAAAAATGTGGCCGAAATGATTCGGGGTCCATCGGCCAATTCGGTTAATCCAAAAACCAAATAAGCTGCCGAAGCAAATGAGGTCAATGCAAAAAAAGTCGCGATTGCTCCTGAGGTATAACCCCCCCAGCGGCCACGGCCAAATATTCCGTTAATCAAAAAACCCACTAAGGGTGATAGTAACATAATTGCAATAAAGTATTCGTTTGTCATAAGTTACCCTTTTAAATGTTCAAAAAAGCGAATGTTTACTTCTTTAAATCTTTTAAATACGGCTACCACCAAGGCTAAGCCAACTCCTGCCTCTGCCGCCGCAATTGTCATTATAAAAAAAACAATAATTTGTCCGTCGAGCTGATTTAAAGAACGCGCATAGGCCACAAAACTTAGGTTAATAGCATTTAACATAAGTTCAATAGACATGAGAACGGTTAAAATATTTTTTCTTAATAAAACACCTAACATCCCTGTTATAAATAGGATCATAGATAAAACTAAAAAATGGCCTAGTCCTATTTCACTAATCGATTCTGCGAGCATGAGTGCCTCCTTTAGACCTAGAAAGAGCAACCGCGCCGACTGCCACAACAAGAAGCAGGGCGCCTAAAATTTCAAATATGATTACGTATTGTGTAAAAAGTTTGTTACCAAGCAATCGTGTGGGCTGCATTCCAAAATCAGCCTGACCTTGAAATTTAATAGCCACGCCCTGGGTTGTTACCATAATCGCACTTAAGATTAATCCCGCTAGCACCGCCACTGAGCCGATTTTAAAAACACCGCCCAATGTCCCTTTTGTAAAGGCTTTGATTTCGGATTTAAGGTCAAAGAGCATCATCACCATTACAAATAAAACTAATACGGCTCCGGCGTAAACAATCACCTGAACGCCCGCTAAAAAATAGGCGCCTAAAAGCGCAAAAAGGGCAGAAACTCCAATCATGGTCATTATTAAACTAAAGGCCGAGTAAATGGGGTTTGGCATAAAAAGCACACCCAGTGCCGAAACAACAGTAACAATTGCTAAAAACCAAAATAAAAAAACTTCAGCTGTCACGGACGATCCCCCCTAATGAATTGCCGCCATTATAACTGCGGTTAAAATAAGATTACCTAAAGCCCATGGTAACATCGTCTTCCATCCTAATTCCATAAGTTGATCATATCTAAAGCGCGGAAGACTCCATCTGACGTGTATAAAAATCCATAAAAATATAAATACTTTTATAGAAAAGGCCCCTAAATGAATAAGCCCCGATAAAACGGCCGTCATATTTTGTGAATCAATAAATCCCGATAAAAATTGAGTCACCTGCTCAGGAGAAACTCCCGGAATAAGGTAACCACCAAAATAAAAAATAACCATAAGCGCCGAGGCCACGATCATATGACCATATTCGCCAATAAAAAATAAATTCATTTTTAGTCCGCCGTACTCAGTGTGAAAACCTGCTACGAGCTCTGACTCCCCCTCGGGTAAGTCAAAGGGCAAACGGTTACTTTCGGCAAAGGCTGCCGCCAAAAACAGAAAAGCTCCTATGGGCTGATAAAAAATGCCCCAATTAGGTAAAAACGATAATGTCATCGAATAATCGAAAGCCGAAAAAGAAAGGGGGCCATTTTGAGCCGTCACCATTTCGTTTAAATTAAAGGTTCCAAATATTAAAATAACGCCCAAAATCGCAAGCCCCATGGCTAGCTCATAAGATATAATTTGTGAGCTACCCCGCAAGGCTCCAAATAAACTATATTTATTTCCCGATCCCCATCCCGCCATTAATATCGGATAAACGGCTAACGACGAAGCGGCCAAAACAAACAAAATACCTAAACTGGCCTCGTACCCTTGTATTGAAAATATATAAGGGCCCCAAGTCTGACCAAAAGCTTCAAACGGAATAATGTTTATAATGGGCCCTAATGGCAAAGCACAAAGCGCCAAGCTAGCGGGTAACAGGGCAAATACGGGGGCCCCATAAAACATAAACTTAATGGCCTTGGCCGGCACAAACTCTTCTTTAAAAATAAACTTAACGGCATCTGCGGCGAGTTGGGTTAGCCCTAATGGCCCCACACGGTTTGGCCCTAGGCGATCTTGAATAAAGGCGGCCCCTCTTCTTTCTAGCCATACCAATGACGGAACAAGTGAAACCATAACTAAAAAAATTGTTACAAGCTTTAAGGCATTTACTGTTACCTCAAAAATATCGCTACCCATATTGGCTACTCCCATTCAAGCGCTTTTGATTTAATTTCCCACCAAAGACCAAAAATAAAAACACCCATAAAAATTCCCATGGCTCCTAGGCTATAAAGGCCATTTCCTGAGGCAATAAACTCTTTATAAGTAGCTGCCCATGGGTACATAAAAATAATTTCAATATCAAAAATAATAAACAAAATGGCAGTTAAATAAAATTTGATCGATATTTTTGTGTCCACCTTATCTTGTACGGCAATACCGCACTCGTAGGTTTCATCTTTTACTTTATCTTTATAAACTTTTCCTACTTTAGAAGCAGCAAATAAAAGTAAAGCACCAAAAAGGGTAACAAAAATTGTAATAAAAATTACGGCATAAAGTGGCACACAGCCCCCCATTTATATCTTGTAAATTATTACCTCAGAATATAAACGAGCTATTTAAATAAATCCAAGAGATAATAATGGGCATACATGGCAAACTCACTTGAACCGCACTTAAATAAAATTATTTTTCGTGAGCTCTCTAGGCGTCACAACCAACTTCAAATCACCGGAGTTTCTAGCCTTTTCCCACTTGCTCAGGCTCTTTGTCATACCGAATCGCTTAAGGCTCTTCAAAGCTCTCACCTTGTGGTAACACCCAATGAAGATGACGCTAAGCGTTTTATAGACTTCTTAAAATTTGTCGATCCCCATATGCCTTATTCTTATTTACCCCCATGGGATACCTCTTTTTTTTCTGAGCTTGAGCCCTCTCCCACAATTACTAAACAACGTATTTCTTTTTTATCTTCAGCCAAGGACTCTCCCTACCACCATATTTTTATTACAACCGCAGCCTCTCTTTCGGAGCCCACTTTACCTTTTTCCATCTTTACTCAGTCCTGTATCAAGCTTAAACCAAACCTCGATTTAGCTCCTGATTTTTATAATCATCTTTTAAATTTAGGATACTCCGAAGCCCCCTTAGTTGAAGATCACGGCCGCTTTGCTAGGCGCGGAGGGGCCGGTAATATTTTTGATATTGCTTCTCCTCAGTATCCCAACCCTCTCCGTATTGAGCTTTTCGGAGATCAAATCGAATCAATTCGCTTTTTTGATTTTCAAACCCAGCTTTCTGAAAAAATGACCCAGCCCGAAGTCATCATAGTCCCCTGCCGCGAAACAATTTATCAAGACGACAAGCTCGGAGAGTTGGTAACCCAGCTTAAACGCATCCAAGCTTCCGATGAAATTATTAGGGCCGCCTCACGCAAACAAATTTTTTCAGGGATCGAATACTATTTGCCTTTATTTTATGACAAACCCACCTCGGTGCTTGATCATTTTTCTTGCCCCCTGACCCTTTGGCTCTACCACCCCAACGAAATCTATATTAACGATGAATCCGTTTTAACTCAGTTAGTAAAAGACAAAACCCAGTCCCCGCTGGGCCTTGCTCAGCTTGATCCAAGCTTGTTTTATATTCCTTTTTCTCAATCTATAAAGCACCCTTTTGATACCATCATTGAGCTATCAAGTATCGATTTTGACGAGCTAAGCAGCCAAACCGAAGAATCAATTAAAATTAAATATCCAGCCCACCCCGCCACCGAACTTGTACCTAAAAACCGGGCCGCTTCAATGGGCACACCCCAATGGGTTGAAATTATTAGATCTAAATTTTCATCATGGATTGATAATGGCTTTTTTATTTTAGTTGCCATCAGAAATCATACCCAACTTCAAAGATTATCAATTTTATTAGAGCCCACCGAATTCCCTATTCATACTATCAACGAAACTCAGGATTCGGTTTATCTTTTTGATCTAAAATCAGACCATATTAATCTTGTCCATCGCTTTATCCCCGAAAGCGTTGTGTTACCCCAGCAAAAAATTATTTTATTAAAAGATGAAGATTTTTTTGGCAAAAAAATTGGTCGCTCCACCTCTCAAACCGACGTTCAGGCTTTCGAACAAAAAGCAGACCTCCTTGCTTTTTCTGATTTAAAAGTGGGCGACTTAGTGGTTCACACCAAGCATGGAATCGGCATTTTTGATGGTTTAAAAAAAATGAAAGTGGGCGAGCATGACGCCGAATTTGTGCAAATTAACTATAAGGACAATGACAAACTCTACCTACCCGTTACCAGATTAAATCAATTGCAACGTTACTCGGGCCCTTCGGCGCATTTACCAATATTAGATCGCTTAGGCGGGCAAAGCTGGGAAAAAACAAAACTTAAAGTTAAAAACTCTTTGCGCGATTTAGCGAGCGAACTTTTAAATCTTTATGCTCAAAGAGCCATGGCCACACGACCTGCTTACGCCAGCCACAATGAACGCATTAATCAGTTTGAACTCGCCTTTCAGTACGAAGAAACCGAAGATCAGCTTAGGGCTATAAAAGAGGTTTCTTCTGATCTTTTTTCAAATAAACCCATGGACCGGCTGATTTGCGCCGATGTGGGCTTTGGAAAAACTGAAATCGCTATGCGCGCGGCCTTTATTGCAGCCGATAGCGGCAAACAAGTGGCTTTTATCTGTCCTACGACAGTTCTTAGTTTTCAGCATTTTGAAAGCCTCAAGCAACGCTTTAAAGATTGGGAGATTCAGATTGATCAATTTAACCGCTTTACATCTCCCCCTGATGCCAAGCGCATTTTACAAGATGTGACCAGCGGAAAAGCTCAAATTATTGTGGGTACACATCGACTATTAAGCCAGGATGTTCAATTTAAAAATTTAGGTTTAGTCATTATTGATGAAGAGCAAAAATTTGGGGTTACCCATAAAGAAAAGCTTAAAAAATTTCGCGCTCATGTTGATACTTTAACTTTATCAGCGACCCCTATTCCACGAACTTTAAATTTAAGCCTTATGGGGGTAAGAGATTTATCTTTTATCAACACGCCCCCCACAGATAGGCTCCCCACGCGAACTTTTGTTACCAAATGGAATGATGAATTAATAAAAAAGTCTATATTAAGCGAAATCCAAAGAGGAGGTCAGATTTACTTTATACACAACCGTGTACAGAGTCTCTATGAATTGGCACAAGACTTAAAAAGACTGTTACCCGAAGATTGCCGAATTGGAGTAGCCCATGGCCAACTTCCTGAGCATGAGCTTGAAGATATTATGATCCGATTTTTTCACCACGAATTAGACGTCCTTGTTTGCACCGCCATTGTCGAATCGGGGATGGATGTTCCGCGGGCCAATACTATGTTTATCGACTTACCTCATTTATTAGGATTAAGTCAGCTCTATCAGCTCAGAGGGCGAGTTGGCCGCTCTAAAGAAAGGGCTTACTGCTATTTACTGTTACCAAAAAACCGAGAGCTTGATGAAAATGCGGCTCAACGGCTTAAAATTATCAAAGAAAACTCAGCCCTAGGCTCTGGCATTCGCATTGCTCAGTACGATCTCGAGCTCAGAGGTTCTGGTAACATATTGGGCGATGAGCAATCAGGGCACATTAATACTGTAGGCTACGAACTCTATATGGATTTATTAACTCAAACAATTGACGAGCTGAGGGGCTCACCCACATCTCACAAGCCCATTGATTGCGAGGTAAATCTTAAAATTCAAGCCCTTATTCCTGATCAATATATTTCTGATATTCGCATTCGCTTGGCCTATTATAAAGCCTTAAGCCAAGTTACATCTGAAAATGATTTTGATATACTCGAAGCCGAACTCAGTGATCAGTTTGGCCCCCCTCCTCAGGCCGTAATTAACTTACTCGGAATTTCTCTGATCCGCTGGCACGCCAGTCAATTTGGGGTCTTAGATATCTCTCAAGGTCTTAAAAATATCACCCTTACTTTTTCTGCACAAACGCCCTTAACTCCCGATAACGCCATTAAGCTGGCCATGCGATCTAATAAAAAATATCAACTTTTACCTAACAACCGTTTGGTTATTCGCATGAACGAAATTACTTGGCCCAGGGTCTATGAAGAACTTAATTTATTAATTAAGCAAAGCTAAGTCTCGCGCCGCCTCTACCTAACTGGCTACTCCATTCCCCCCGCGCTGGCCCCCATCTCTCTTTGGGCTTAATATTTAAAAATGGTTTCATAAGTCATATTTGACTGTTATATTATTTTTGAATACGAATATTTTTTGAAAGGCATATGCAATGGCTCAACATCCCCTTTTTAACAGAAATGTTTTAACTTTTATTGGCTTTATTCTTTGTTTTTTTCCTTTATTTTTACAGGCTAAAGGCTCGATCTATTTAGAAGACAATAAAACAAAAACTGCCTCCAAAAACAGGCCCGATCTGCCGGTGTTAGCACCTTTATCTATCGTCCCATTTTTGGTAACAAATAAAGACACTCTATTAAAGGGCTCATCCCTTGATTCGCGTGTTGCCGTTTGGGACAGGCTCGAAACGGTTGGCATGAATTTTAAACACTCCCCCTCTGATCCTAACTCTTTAGCCGACCTAGATACCATCTTAATTCCCAACCCCCAGGCTCCCCAATTATGCATTTTTTAATTTTATTTTTTACTTTTTTTATTAGCTTCATTCTGCCATTGAAATCGCTCTTTGCATCTGTCGAAATTGAGCACCAAACGGACTCTTCGCTCAGTTATTCAGATAGACGCTCTCATGTGACGACCCTTTGGAGCCTCTCTCAAAATCAATATCTCCCGTCTTCTTTTAAATCACAAATTGATGGTAACTCTTATTCAAATTTATTTGGTAACGACTCAATACCGCTTAATGAATTTTCTTTTTTTTTCCGAAAGCAGCTTCGCCCCTTTGATTTGGGCTTAGGCCTAAGCTACGCCTCAGGTGAGCTTTCTGATAGACGCGTTGGGGATTTAGTGACCCTATCATTAGCTCTTAGAAGTTTAGCTTTTGGCGTTTGGCTTTCTGATTTATACGATGAGCCCTATGTCGTTCCATTTGCTTTAATTTACATTTCTGATTCTAGCTTAACCGAAAAAGACTCACTTTTAAATCAGAGCTTTAATGTTACCGGATCTATTTGGTCAAAAATCGGTTTACACATACAACTAAGCCCTCTCGAACCAGATGTTGCCAAAAAGGCCATTCATTCGATTGGACTTCAAAATTCATTTATTGATTTTTATCTATTACAAGGAGTGACGGCCCCAAGCCAGCCAAATATTTTAACTTCTTTATCTTGGGGTATGGGCTTAACTCTTGAGTTCTAGTTGGGCACGTATTTCGTGCATTTGCTTAATCAAGTCGAAATAAGCCTTATCTTCAAGCGTTTCTTGATTAATTTTATCTTCGAGTTGTTTATACTCTTTAGAAATTTGACCTATATTAATTTGGTCCTTATCAAAGGCTTTTTCTGCTAAAACAGTAACACCTTCAGGCGTTATCTGACAGTAACCCCAAGCAATAGCATAATCAAAAAGTGACCCATCCATAAGTTTAAACGAAAGCTTACCTGCTGTTAAAACAGTCATAAGCTCTGAGTGCCCAGGTAATATATTAAGCTCTCCGCTATGAGCTGGCAAAGTGATCTCTGCCAACTCAGCATCTTTAATGATTGTTTTTTCTGGTGTTACTATAGTCAGTTTGAACACAGTAGAAACTCCTTATTACATAAGTTTTTTAGCTTTTTCAACGGCCTCTTCTATGGTGCCAACCAAGTAAAAAGCTTGCTCAGGTAAGGCGTCATGCTTGCCATCCAGAATTTCTTTAAAGCCTCTGACTGTGTCTTTTACGTCTACGTATTTACCTTGTAGACCTGTAAATTGCTCGGCCACAAAAAATGGCTGAGATAAAAATCTCTGAATTTTTCGAGCCCGGGTCACAACCAGCTTATCGTCCTCAGAAAGTTCATCCATTCCCAAAATGGCGATAATATCTTGCAACTCACGGTAACGCTGCAATACCGACTGTACACCGCGAGCAACATCATAATGCTCTTGTCCAACAACGGCAGGGTCAAGCAATCTTGATGTTGATGATAGAGGATGAACCGCAGGGTAAATACCTAGGGCTGCAATATCTCGATCCAAATTTGTAGTGGCATCTAAGTGAGTAAAGGTTGTTGCAGGAGCCGGATCTGTATAATCATCGGCAGGCACATAGACCGCCTGAACCGAAGTAATTGAACCTTTTCGAGTCGAAGTAATTCGCTCCTGCATGGCCCCCATTTCAGTAGCCAGTGTAGGCTGGTAACCCACAGCTGAAGGAATTCGGCCTAAAAGAGCAGAGACTTCGGCTCCGGCTTGAGTAAATCTAAAAATATTATCAATAAAAAATAAAACGTCCTGATTTTTTACATCTCTAAAATATTCGGCCACAGTTAAACCTGTTAATGCAACCCGCGCTCTGGCTCCTGGTGGCTCATTCATCTGGCCATAAACAAGGGCTGTTTTATTAATAACCCCTGACTCACTCATTTCTTTCCAAAGATCGTTACCCTCACGAGTTCTCTCGCCCACACCAGCAAAAACCGAGTAACCACCATGTTCGGTAGCAATATTTCTGATGAGCTCTTGAATTAAAACTGTTTTTCCAACACCCGCTCCGCCAAACAATCCAATTTTTCCGCCTTTGGCATAAGGCGCTAAAAGGTCAATCACCTTAATCCCTGTCATTAGCATTTCAGCTTTGGTTGATTGATCATCAAAACTAGGGGCTGAACGGTGTATATCCCAATGCTCTTCGGCTTTAAGCTCGCCGGCTTCATCAACGGGCTCTCCCACAACATTGATAATTCGTCCCAAAACAGATTCACCCACAGGGGCTTGAATCATTTTTCCTGTATTGGTAACACGAGTTCCTCGTACGAGCCCCTCAGTCGCATCCATGGCAATTGTTCGCACAACAGAATCACCCAAATGCTTAGCCACTTCTAAAACAAGATTATCTTGTTTATCACTAATGGCCGTATTGGTTACCTTAAGTGCCGTGTAAATTGCAGGCAACTCTCCGTCAAACTCAACGTCAACAACTGGTCCCATGACCTGTCTGATTTTTCCGTTACTCATTTTTTACTCTCCCCTTTTCTTTATAGCGCCTCAGCGCCGCTGACGATTTCAGTTAATTCAGTTGTAATTTTTTCTTGTCTTATTTTGTTATATGTCAGAGTGAGCTTAGAAATAACATCTCTAGCATTATTGGTTGCATTTTCCATTGCCGTCATTCGGGCCCCATGCTCGGCCGCCACGCTTTCAGCCAAATACCTAAATATCTGAACAACAATATGCTTTTCAATTAATTCATTTAAAATTAGCTCCGATGCGGGCTCAAATATAAACTGTCTCGCCTCAGGCGTTACCAAATTAAGCTCTTTTGATATACCTTCTTGTACATGAGCTTTATGAGTTATGGGTAACAGCTGTTCACAATTTACTTTTTGCGAGATGGCCGATTTGAATTCATTAAATACAAATTTAATTTCTTGATAGTTTCCGCTCGTAAAATACTCAGTTAGCTTGCTCCCTAATTGAGTTGCTAAATTATATGATATGTCTTTGTCTAAACGGTAAATTACCTCAACGGCCTCAGCACCCCTTCTGGCAAAATATTCTGCACCTTTTTTGCCAACAATAAACACATCTATCTTGTCGTATTGAGTTTTATTTTCTTCAATAAAAGCTTCTGAAAATTTTATAACTTGGCCATTAAAGCCCCCACATAAACCTCGATCCGAAGTTAATATAACGAGCAAAAGATTTTTAGCCTCTGAACTATTTAACTCTACTTGTTCACCCAAAGACCCCTTTATAAGGGGATGCTTTACGCTATCAGCTTTAACTAAATTTTGAATCACATACATTAAACCCTGAGCATAAGGCCTCATGCTCACAATTTGTTGTTGCGCTTTTCTTAGCTTGGCTGCGGCAACTAATTTCATAGCCTTTGTAATTTGCTGTGTATTTTTAGTTGCATCAATCCGGGTGCGTATATCCTTTAAGCTTGGCATATCATCCCTTAGACTTGTGGTTTAAAAATAACTGAAAACTCATCTGCTGCGGCTTTTAGCGATGCTTTAATTTCATCTGTTACCGCTTTTTTCTCGGCAATATTTTTTAAGACATGGCTATGTTTATTTTTTAGAAACTCAATAAATTGTTTTTCAAAAGCTGACACTTGATTTTCGGCAACAGCATCTAAATATCCATTTGTTGCAATCCATACGCTCACCACTTGATCCTCTACGGCAAATGGAGCATACAAACCCTGTTTAAGTAACTCAACAAGTCTTCGGCCTCTTGATAATTGTTTTTGTGACGCCGAATCTAGATCTGATGCAAAAGCAGCAAAGGCTTCAAGCGCTCTAAACTGGGCAAGCTCTAGCTTGAGAGTTCCTGCTACCTGTTTCATCGCTTTTATTTGAGCCGCGCCTCCGACCCTTGATACCGATTTACCAACATCAATGGCGGGTCTTATCCCTTTATAAAACAAGTCTGTTACCAAGAAAATCTGCCCATCCGTAATTGAAATCACGTTAGTCGGAATATAGGCCGAAATATCTCCCGCTTGCGTTTCGATAATGGGCAATGCAGTTAACGACCCCCCCCCTTTATCGTCTGACATTTTTGCTGCTCGCTCTAAAAGTCTTGAGTGAAGATAAAAAATATCTCCGGGGTAGGCTTCACGTCCTGGCGGCCTTCTGAGTAACAATGACATCTGCCTATAGGCTTGAGCTTGTTTAGTTAAATCGTCATATACAACAAGAGAGTGGCCGCCATTATCTCTAAAGTATTCGGCCATAGCTGTGCCTGAGTAAGGGGCTATAAATTGCAAGGGGGCCGCGTCAGAAGCGCTGGCGACAATCACCGTTGTATAATCCATCGCGCCCGCTTGTCTTAGCTTTTCAACAACAAGAGCCACGGTCGATTGCTTTTGTCCAATAGCCACATAAAAACACTGAACTCCCTGACCCTTTTGATTTATAATAGTATCAATGGCAACTGACGTTTTACCGGTTTGGCGATCACCAATAATTAATTCCCTTTGACCCCGGCCAATCGGAATCATGGTATCTATGGCTTTAATCCCTGTTTGAAGAGGCTGATGCACAGGCTGTCTATACACAATGCCCGGGGCTTTAAGCTCCATTTTACGATATTCTTTAGCCTGAATGGGGCCAAGTCCATCAATGGGTAACCCTAAGGCGTTAACCACACGGCCCAGCAGAGCTTCTCCCGCAGGAACTTCCACAATTTTTTTAGTTCTTTTGACCGAATCGCCTTCTTTAATTTTTCTATCATCTCCAAAAATCACAGCCCCAACGGTTGTATCTTCTAGGTTTAAAATCATACCTACAACGCCCGATGAAAACTCGATCAGCTCACCACTCATTACATTTTCTAGTCCGTAAATGCGCGCAACACCATCACCAACAGCTAATACGTTACCCGTTTCAGCTGTTTCTACCTGTTTTTCATAGCCTTCAATTTTTTCTTTTAATATTCTACTGATCTCATCGACTTTAATTTGCATATCCATTAATTTAATCTCCTTTATATAAATTTTTTAATTTTTCAATTGAGCAAAGATTTTTTCTTTATATGATTTCAAACTATCATCAAAGGTCCAACCGGCTATTTTTATCATGGCCCCACCAATCAAATCAGGCTGGGTTACCGCGTTTAATTTAACTTGTTTACTTAGCTTTTTAGATAAAGCTTGCTCAAGTTGTGCAACACTCTCGGGGCTTATTTGTGTTGCAGTATATACTATACCCCTTGATATTTGGTTAGCTTCGTCTTTTTGTTTTGAAAACCGATCTTCGATATGCGGCAATAGCGATATGCGACCATTTTTTGCCAAAAGCTCAATTAAGTTACTAATGCTTTTTGGAGCATTATTTTTTTTGATTTCATGAGCTAATTGCTCAGCCACGGTGGCCATTAATTTTTTATTGCCAATATGCTTGGGCTTAACTGAGTTATGAAAGGTTTTCGTTAGTACAGATAAAAAGCTTTGTACAGTTTCTTGAGCCTCTTGAGATTGACACATTTCAAAAAGTGCTTTTGCGTATTTTGAAGCGATAATGCTTGGTTCTGTTTTTTTCATTTTATATTTCCTAGTTCAGAGCCCGAATTATGTTTTCGCCAATTTTTTCATTTTTATTTTCTTTATTCCATGTTGCTATTTCACTATCAATTTTATGGCTAATTGACTCAACGACTTCTTGTATCATTGTATTTTGCAATCTGTTTTTTTCTGCTTCAATTGCTTTTTTTGCTTCAGCAAGGGCCCTTTCAGCATTTTCCTGCGCTAGGCTTTCTAGCTTTTCTCGTTGCTCGGCCGCCTCTGCCTGAGCTCTCATTAACGACTCAGACCAATTTGCCTCAATTTGGCTTAGTTTTTTTTGAGATTCTTCAAGGTTTGCCTGCGCTAGGGCCAGCGATTTTTTAGCCACTTCCGCATTAGCTAAATAGGCCTTTGATTTTTGATTTAAAAATTCTTGAATTGGCTTTTTTAAAAAATAAACAAGTGCCACTATTAGAATGGTAACATTAATTAATTGATAGGTAAAAAGATGGGTTGCATGGTTATCCCATTCTCCTCCATGTCCACCACCCTCGCCGCCGCTAGCAGAGGCAACTAAGGATATTAGCTGAACAAATAGAATGGACCCCCATAATCGCAAATTTTGATTGATTATCATGGTTATATTTTTCCTAGTAATTTTATTTTTACTTGTTCAGCCAACTCTTTTGAAATGGCCTCTTTATGCTGACTAAATTCATTTTTAGCTATTTGAATTTTTTCAGCAAGCTTGCTTTGCTCGGCTTCAATTTGTTTTTGAGTGTTTTTTAATGAAACTTCTGATGACTTTTTTGCAATCACTGTTTGCTCTTCAAAAATGCCAATTATTTTTTGGTTCAGCTCTTTTGTTTTTTCAATGTAGGCCATATCAATAAGGTCTTTTTTCTTTATAAGTGAATCCACATTGTCAGTGCTTCCCTCTGTGTTTTGAAGCCTTATAAGAAGTGAATTTTGAAATGGCTTAAACACAACAAGGGTTACCGAAACAAATGTAAAAATAGCAATAAGTAATTGGTATAATACAGTATGATCTATACCTAAGGCTTCAAGTAGTGACATGATTTCCTCTTTAATTTAATTACAATATATAAAATGGCTAAACTGTGCTTATGCAAACGTCAAGACTTATGTAAAATCCTTCACGCTTGGCATATAGGATGCGCCCTCAAATTGTGCCCCCTCTTCGACGCTTAATGAGGGGCTCAGCACAGTGCCCTTAAAGTTTGCGGGAACTTTTATTTCAACTTTTGATTTTGCAATAATGTTACCCTCAACTTTGCCCGAAATAATCACCGTATCAGCTTCAATATTTGCATTTAAGTATGCCGTAGGCAAAACAACTAACTTATCGGGAGTAAAAATTTCGCCTTCAAATGTTCCCGCAATTTTTAAAACCCCCTGAAAGACAAGCCTACCGCTCAACTTAACACCCTCGTCAATATAACTTTCTATGGTTTCTGTTTTCATTGTCCACCGTTTTTTTATTTCTATTTATATTTTATAGGCTTCTTTTTTTTAATTTTTTATTTAAGCAATCTCTCTGCTATTTCATTAAGCTGTTCAAGCTGATAAAATTGGATACTCAGGCTTCCGCGCCCGCCTGATGAGTACTCAATTTTTACCTTTGTGCTTAATTTTTTTTGAAGACTATCCGTCAGGGCTTGATAGGCTTGGATACTCACGTCGCTTTTAATTTCATCATTTTGCTGCCCATCCGCTTCGTCCTGCTTTTGCTTAATCAGCGTTTCAAGCTTTCTTACTGATAACTTATCCTTTGCGCAACGCATAGCCAATTTTTTTTGTAACTTTTCATCGCTTACGCCAAGTAACACTTTGGCATGGCCCGTCGTGATTTCTTTACTTTTAAGAAGATCTCTAACGTCATAGCCTAGGTTAAGTAATCTCATTGAATTAGCTACTGTTGCCCTGTCCTTTCCGACCTTATCAGCAATTTGTTGCTGGCTAAGTTCAAATTGAATGGATAATTTTTGATAGGCTTCGGCTTCTTCTATGGGGTTAAGGTCTTCCCTTTGTATGTTTTCAATTAATGCTAGCTCAAGGGTTTCTAAATCATCGTATTCTTTAATAATAATGGGCACCGTATGGAGCCCCGCCACCTGAGCGGCTCGCCAACGCCTTTCTCCGGCAATAATTTCAAATCGTGAACCCTGTTTGCGAGCCACAATGGGTTGCAAAATTCCTTTTTCTTTGATCGATTTTGCGAGTTCATTAATTTTTTCTTTATCAAACTCTTGTCTTGGCTGAAATGGCGAAGGGGCAAGCTTTTCGATATCGATATTCCAAATTCTAAGCTTCTCTGGCGTCGTGTCCACAGGCTGATTTTTGACATCATTTGCTTGGCCCAACTGGTAACCTATACCCTCATTTGCCCCACCCAACAAGGAGCCAATTCCGCGGCCAAGACTCTTTTTTTTGTTTGGAGTTTCATCATTTATATTAATCATTTACATCTCCGCAAAAATATTTTTGTTCTTACTTAGAACCTGTGATTTTTCAATCAGTTCGTGAGAAAGCTCCATATATTTTATTCCGCCTACCGATTTAGCGTCATATTCAAAAATGGATTGCCCATGACTTGGGGCCTCGGACAGTCTTACGTTTCGAGGAATAACAGCTTGAAACACCTTATCACCAAAGTGAGTTCTGATTTCTTGAACCACCTGGTGACTTAAATTATTTCTGGTGTCAAACATGGTAAGCAATATGCCTTCAATGGCCAGATGAGGATTTAGATTTTTTTTAATTAATCCAGCCGTATTAAGTAACTGACTTAGACCTTCTAAGGCATAGTACTCACATTGAAGGGGCACTAAAAAACTGTCTGCGCTGGTCAAAGCATTGAGTGTCAAAAGCCCCAGCGAAGGCGGGCAATCAATAATAGCATAATCATAATCTTCTCTTAAATCTTTGACTGCTTTTTTTAACTGAAACTCTCTTTGGGGAACATCAACAAGCTCAATTTCGGCGCCAACAAGATCGGGATTAGCGGGAGCCACTTTTAAATAAGGGTTACCCGTTGGATATATCGCCTGCTTTATAGAGACCTCTCCAATAAGAACATGGTAAATATTTAAATCTTGGTAGTCCTGACGTTTAAGCCCAAGGCCCGATGAAGCGTTACCCTGAGGATCCAAATCAATAAGTAAAACTTTTTTATTTAAATGGGCTAATCCCGAGGCTAAATTTACTGAGGTTGTTGTTTTCCCTACCCCGCCTTTTTGATTAGCTATACAAATAATTTTCATTGCTCACCTCTTATTTTATCAATTTTGTACCAATTTGATACAAAATTTATACTTCTTTAACTATTAGTGATCGGGTTTAAAAAAATATTCAAGTTTTTTAATTATGAACCGATGTTCCACGTAGAACATGAAAAATTATTTTATACTGTTTTTGTTGAGTATCTTTCTTATTTCAGGCTGCAGAAAGCCCGATCCATCAGCGCATTTAAAAAGCCCAGAGATTAGCTATCTCGAGTCAAAGCTGGCTGAGGTAACAACAGAAATTATTGATATAAAATTTTTAGTTGCTGAAAACTTCGCGGAGTATCAAAAATCAATCGAGTCTCAGTCAAATATTAAAGCTCGACGTACCAAATATTTTCAGGCCATTGATAGATTAGAAAGGGCAAATCAAAACAGATTATGGCTAGAAAAAAAGATTGAATCCGTAAAATTTGAAGCAAAAAAAAGATATTTAATTGCCTATAATAATAAAACCGAAGAGCAAACAGATACGTGGCAGATCAACCGAGACAACATGCCTATCCAAAAGCTCATTGAAGCAAGAGCAACTCTCAAAATACGCTCTCCAGCAGAACCGAAACAAGCCTCCTCCGGAGGTCATTGATACATGATTTTCTACTCTGGATATTGATCGGAAAATATGAGGCTAATCATCGCAAACAAAGCCTCTGGCATTAGCATTACAAATTTATTTAGTTACTCAATTAATTCTGGGTAATTAATACAGTGAATATCCAAATTTAGTTTCCTAGATCAACAGGCTACAAACACCAAAAGACTCTCAATTTTTAATACTTATTTTAAGTTAAATTAAACATATATAATTTAAAATCAGGAGAAATTCGTAATGCATAGCCTATTATAGGATTAAAAAACTTGGTAAAGCTATAGCCCAAAAATAATGATTTTTTTGAGGAGCCAAAACGATTTAATACAATAACCAGAAGTAATAGCGCAGAAATAATAATAAAAATCTGGCTTAAGTATAATCCCTTATCGCGCCCTATCCTGGATGATGTTACTAAAAAATATTTTGCCCAGATCACTTTGAGAGGGCACTCTTTTTATCCTTGAGGCACGGCCATCCAT